>CANGQU010000001.1 GCA_947456345.1 Alphaproteobacteria bacterium
ACACATCACCCAACCTGCCGCCGATACGGCCGATTTGCTGCCCGGTATCGTGCAGCGTGCGGTTATGCAAATGGTCTGGCCCAAATCCATGCGCTGGTCGGGTGGCGATAAAACCTGGGTCCGGCCGTTGCGCGGCATTCTGGCGCTGTTCGACGGCAAGTCCGTCCCGGGAAAAATTGATTTTGGTGGTGGTGTCACCGTCAATTTTTCGGCGCACACCACGGGCCACCGGTTTATGGCGGGGAACGACAATATCGCTGTTTCAAATTTCGCCGATTACCAACATAAATTGCGTGCGGCGCATGTCATCATCGACCGTGAAGAGCGGAAAAAAATCATCGTCGCGCAAATCGAAGCCTTGGCGAAAAAAGCCGGTTTGAACCTTCGCCCCGACTTAGGATTGTTGGAAGAGGTCGCCGGTCTTGTAGAATATCCCGCTGTGATGTTGGGCAAGATAGATGCCGAATTCATGACCGTGCCGGAGCGGGTGTTGATCACCTCCATGCGGCAGCACCAGAAATACTTTGCCCTGTTAAACGCGGATGGCACATTGGCCAATACCTTTGCCTTTGTCGCCAATCTGGCCCCCAGCGATGGCGGCAAGTTGGTCGTGGCGGGGAATGAGCGCGTGTTACGCGCCCGATTATATGACGCGAAATTCTTTTTCGAGCAGGATCAAAAAACCACGCTCGAATCGCGCTTACCGAAATTGCAAAACATCGTGTTCCATCAAAAACTGGGCACGATTGGCCAAAAGGTGGAGCGTTTGTGTCAGCTCGCCCCCAACATCGCCACTATGATCGGCGCCGATCCAGTTTTGGCCACCGATGCCGCTACGCTGTGCAAAGCGGATTTGGTCACTGGCATGGTCGGCGAATTCCCGGAACTCCAGGGCTATATGGGCGGTGAATATGCGCGGCTCGGTGGCGAAAATCCCGCCGTAGCCACGGCGATTGCCCAACATTACCGCCCGCTTGGCCCGGGCGATGCCGTGCCCACCGAGAAATTAGAAGTTACCCTCGTTTTGGCCGATAAAATCGACACGATGGTTGGGTTTTTTGCCGATAATGAAAAACCCACGGGCTCCAAAGATCCATTCGCCTTGCGTCGTGCGGCGTTGGGCGTGATTCGCTTGGTGTTGGAAAATAATTTGCGCCTCGATTTATTGCCATTACTGCAACAATCCTTGGGCTTGTATGTCGAGCAATTGGAATTGACGGCAGATACAAAAAAATTGCCGCTGGAATTGTTGGAATTTTTCTATGACCGTTTGCGCGTCTATTTAAAGGACCAAAATATCCGCCATGATGTGATCAATGCGGCATTATCCGGCCAGCAAACAGCCGATTTATGGCTGATCGTGCGCCGCGCCAACGCGGTGGGTGAATTCGTCACCACCACCGATGGCGGCGTATTACTGGCGGCGTATCGCCGCGCCGCCAATATCGTCCGCGCCGAAGCGGTCAAGGACAAAGGCGATTACAGCGGCGCTGTAGACACGCGATTGTTGCAACAGCCCACCGAAATTGCTGTGGCGCAATGGTTGGATAAAAACCGCGTCGGTTTGCGCTCCTTGCTCATAGCCGGGGATTACGCGGCGGCGCACGCGCTGTTGCATGGGCTGACCCAACCGCTGGGCGATTTTTTCGCCAACGTGCTGGTGAATGCCGACGATGCGGAATTGCGTGCTAACCGTTTGCGGCTGCTGAACGCGGTGCGCGCGCAAATCGACGAATTGGCGGATTACAGCAAAATCGAAGCCTAGAAAATTTGACAAAAAAAGCGTAAGCTGTGGCCATTCCCACCCGCTAGCCGGAGGTTGCCATGGCCCGTATTTCATCCCGCCGTAACGCCGCACCAAAATCCCGCTCCTTCGTTTTTAGCTTTGCGCGGGGTTTAACCAAACTGCCCACCAATGATGCAACGACTCGTTTAAACTTATTGGGCGGAAAATCTGCGCATTTGTTTGAAATGTGCCGCTTGGGCTTGAACGTGCCGCCGGGCTTTACCCTGTCAACCGAGCTGTGCGCCGCTTATTACGCCAGCGATAAAAAATTTCCCAAGGATTTGACGGCCCAGGTCACGACGGCCCTGCGCGTGTTGGAAAAAAACACCGGCAAAAAATTCGGCGATGCGGCCAATCCCTTGCTGTTGTCGGTGCGCTCGGGCGCGCGGGTGTCCATGCCGGGCATGATGGACACGGTATTGAATTTAGGATTAAACGATCAAACCGTTTTTGGGTTGATCAAGGCGTCGCATAACGAACGCTTTGCCTATGATTGTTACCGCCGCTTTGTGCAAATGTACAGCAGCGTGGTGCTGGGCATCGATCATCACGAATTCGAACAAATTTTGGATCATGCCAAGTTGTCCGCCAATGCCGCGCGCGATACCGATTTGACGGCCGCGCAATTGCGGCAATTGGTGGTGGATTACAAAGCGCTGGTGATGAAAAAAACCAGCCGTGAATTTCCGCAGAATCCAAATGACCAATTATGGGGTGCTGTGGCTGCTGTATTCGATTCGTGGCATAACGCGCGCGCCAAAACCTATCGTAAAATTCACAATATCCCTGAATCCTGGGGCACGGCCGTGACCGTCCAATCCATGGTGTTCGGCAATTTGGGCGACGATTGCGGCACGGGCGTTGCTTTTACCCGCAATCCATCGACGGGCGAAAAAACCCTCTATGGCGAATATTTGTTAAATGCGCAGGGCGAGGATGTGGTGGCCGGTATTCGCACGCCGCAACCAATTTGTCGCGATAAGGGTCATATCAGCAGCCAAGCGATCAGCGATCACCCACTCGCTAAACATCTGGCCGATGTCGGCACGCGCGGCTTGTCGTTACAGGAACAAATGCCCAAGATATTTGCGCAATTACAAAAGACCTGCGCGTTGCTGGAAAAACATTACCGCGATATGCAGGATATCGAATTCACCATTGAGCGCGGGCAATTATATTTACTGCAAACCCGCAGCGGTAAACGGACCGCATCGGCGGCATTACGTATCGCCAGCGCGTTGGTCAAAGAAAAATTGCTAAAACCGAGCGAAGCGTTATTGCGCATCGATCCGTTATCGATTGATCAGCTGTTGCATCCGCGTTTGGACCCGAACGCACCGCGAAATTTATTGGCCAAGGGTTTACCCGCATCACCCGGTGCGGCTAGCGGTGTGTTATGTTTTACCGCGGATGAGGCCGAGGATTGGACCCATCAAGGCAAAAAAGTCATTTTGGCCCGCAGCGAAACCAGCCCCGAAGACATTCACGGCATGCACGCCGCCAAGGGCATTATTACCACGCGCGGCGGTATGACCAGTCACGCGGCGGTGGTGGCACGCGGCATGGGCCGCCCTTGCATCGTAGGCGCCAGCAGCATCAAAATTGATCTGGCACAAAACACCCTAAGCACGGGTAGCAAAATTTTGCGTCCCGGCGATTGGGTGACGATCGAGGGTAGCACCGGCGAAATCTACGATGGCCAAATCCCAATGGTGTTGCCGGAATTGACCAATGATTTTAAAATTATTATGCAGCAGGCGGATAAAATCCGCCACCTGCGCGTGCGTGCTAACGCCGATACGCCGCTGGATGCGAAAATCGCCCGCGATTTCGGGGCGGAAGGGATTGGCCTGTGCCGCACCGAACATATGTTTTTCGACCATGACCGCATCGCCGTTATGCGGGAAATGATTTTGGCCACGACCAAACCGACACGGCAAAAAGCGCTGGATAAATTGCTGCCACTGCAACGCGGTGATTTTATGGGCCTATTCGATGCGATGCGCGGTCTACCGGTGACGATCCGCCTACTGGATCCGCCGTTGCATGAATTTTTGCCGCATGGCGAGCGTGAAATCGCCGCCGTTGCCGCCGCATCCGGCATTCCAGCCACCGTATTGAGTGAGCGGGTACAGCAACTGGCCGAGGCGAATCCGATGCTGGGCCTGCGTGGCTGCCGTCTGGCGATTGTGTATCCCGAGATTTACGCCATGCAAGTCCAAGCGATTGCCCAGGCGGCGATACAAACCAAACAACAAACCGGAAAATCGCCGGAAGTGGAGATTATGCTGCCGCTGATTTTGGACGAGTCCGAATTTTCGCAGCTGCGCCAATTATGTGAAACGACTATCGCCCAGATATGCGACGCGGCCAGAGTTAAATTCAATTACCGCATCGGCTCGATGATCGAATTGCCGCGCGCGGCGTTACGCGCCGGACAGCTGGCCGATGCGGGCTGCGAATTTTTCAGCTTTGGCACCAACGACTTGACGCAGACCACCTTGGGCTTGTCGCGCGATGATGCGGGCAGCTTCCTGCCCGATTATCAGCGGGCGCAGATTTTCAAAACCGATCCTTTTGTATCGTTGGATCAAGCCGGTGTGGGCGAATTGGTGGAAATCGCGGTTACGCGCGGCCGCGCGCGCAATCCCGATCTAAAAATTGGCATTTGCGGCGAGCATGGTGGCGATCCCGCCTCGATCGACTTTTTTGCTCGCGTCGGGTTGGATTATGTTTCATGCTCGCCCTATCGCGTGCCGATCGCGCGCTTGGCGGCGGCACAGGCACAGTTGCGTTTAGCTGGTGCAATAAAAAAATCTAGCCAGCCAAAGGCAAAAACAGCCAAACCAAAATTACGCTTGTTGAAAAAGAGACCCACAAAAACCAAGACCAAGCCGGCCGTAAAACTACGCCGCGCCGCTTAGGCCGCATCGATTTTGGGCAATTCCATCCAGCCGGGTATGCGGGGTATAATTCGCTGCTCGCCGCAATACAACGCGCCATGCCCCGCTTGTTGTTTCGCCAGCGCTTCGAGCCTGAGCAACACCATCACAATCGCCGGATTGCCGTTGCCTCCTGAAACAAAGCTATGGGTTTCGCCCGCTTCCAGCGCATCGCGCTGATAACGCAAAGTCACAACGCTGTTGGGGGCGATGGGTTGCGCTTGCTCGGTTTCCAGAACGCAGGGCACCAAACGCTTGCGCACCAGACCGCGATACCGCGTGCGCGCCGTCAATTCCTGGCCTAGGTAACAACCCTTGTCCCAGCTGATGCCACACAGTTCAGCAAAGCCATTTTCCAACAATATGCCCCGGTCAACCATGATATCCCGGCTGCCGTCGGGCAAACCCAATTGCGCGCGGTGGTAATCATACGCGGCAAAATCGGCCAATTGGGCGGAAAATTTCTGCGCCAAGGTGTCGATCGCGATGTTCATGCCCGCAATTATCCTCCACCCAGCCTGAGGCAAGCGTGGGTCGGGATAAATTTTAATCTCATCATCGCTGGGATTTTCGCCAGCGCCCCATAGCGCGTAAATTTTATATTCTTCGCCCAGATCGGCGATATCCACGGCGGAACGCAATTTATAGATTTGCAGTTTTTTTAACAAATCAGCGCGGCGCGCCGATTCCACATCGGCCAAAAAACCGTCATTATTCCCCAGGATAAATATATCGTGCTGATACTTACCCTGCGGGCTTAGAAAAGCGGCATAAATTCCCTGCGCCGCTGTGGCGGCGGTTACATCATTGCTGATTAAACCTTGGAGAAAAGGGGTAGCATCAACACCGCTGATTTGCAGAACGCTGCGGCTCGGTATTTCGGCAATAAAACGCATACGTCATACATAATCGTTTTGTGGCAAATGTCAATTTGCCTCCCTTGGCTTGGGGGAAACAATCGCCTATAATTGCCACGTGAATAAAAATTCCGATCCTATTTTGTTTATCACCTCAACCCGCATTGGGGATGCGGTGCTGTCGACCGGCATCTTGCATTATTTGCTGCAGCAACGTCCCAGCGCGCCGGTCACCATCGCCTGCGGCCCGGCGGCGGCGGGGTTATTTACTCATGTCCCCAATTTACAGCGCGTAATAGTTATCGATAAAAAGACTTATGGCCGTCATTGGCTGCGCTTATGGGCAGAGACGGTCTCGCAACGTTGGGGTGTAGTTGTTGATTTGCGCCGCTCGGCCTTGGCGTATTTTTTACGCGCGCATCGCCGCTTTATCGCTGGTCCCGGCGATCCCGAGCAACACAAAGTGCTGCAGCTGGGAGCCGTGCTGGATTTGAATCCGCCGCCTGCGCCGTACATTTGGCTGAGCGAGGCCGAGCGCAGTTTTATCCGCGACCGCATTCCCATTCTGGGTAAAAAACCGTTGCTGGTATTTGGACCCACTGCCAATTGGGGCGGCAAAACATGGGCGGCACAGAATTTTACCGACCTTATCGCTCGCATTACCGCCAGCACCGGAATTGCGCCGGATGCGGCGATTGCCTTGATCGGCGGCCCGCAAGAGCAAGCTCAGGCCGCCCCGATTGCTGAGGCCATGGCAAATTACCCGCATTTTTATAATCTGATCGGGGAGTTGAATGTACTGCAATCCGCTGCCTTGTGTCAGGCGGCAACGATGTTCATCGGGCATGATTCTGGATTGATGCATATCGCCGCTGCCGTGGGCGGCAATGTACTGGGCCTGTTTGGACCCAGCCCCGAGACGAATTACGCGCCCTGGGCAACCGGTCTTGGGCAGACGGCGTTTGTCCGCACCCGGCAAAGTTACCAAGAATTGGTCTACGCGCCGGATTTCGACCATCGTTCGAGCAAAAGTTTGATGGACGGGCTTAGCGTTGATATGGCCTATGCCGCTGTTGAAAAATTATGGGACCGGATTCAATGGCGGGCTGTGGCATGATCAGCGCCCTTGCGGTCGTGCATAACGAAGAAAAACAATTGGCCGACTGCCTGCGTAGTCTAGCATTCGCCGATCAATTGGTGGTGGTGCTGGATAAATGTACCGACGGCTCCAAGGCGATTGCGCAACAATTCAATGCCAAGATTATCGAAGGCAGCTGGGATATCGAAGGCGAACGCCGCAATGCCGGTATCGCTGCCTGCGACCATGCATGGGTGCTGGAATTGGATGCCGATGAGCGCGCCAGCCCAGAGCTGGGCCAGGAAATACGCGCCGTTCTGCAAAATCCTACCGCCGATTATTATCAGATTCCCGTCAATAATTACATTGGCAAACGCTTGGTGCGCCATGGCTGGGGCGGCTCTTTTGGAAAATCCGAATATGGCGGTCTGTTCCGCCGCTCGGCCAAACATTGGGGCAGTGACCGTGTTCACCCCGCGCTGCGCTGGCAAGGCGTCAAAGGCCATCGTTTAAAAAATAGCATTGTGCATTATGTCGATCGCGATTTACGCGATACGCTGCAACGCCTTAATCGCTATAGCGATTTGCGCGCGCTCGATTTGCGCGATAAATGGCAGCGCGAGGGCAAGCGCGACAGCGCCCTCAATAACTATCGGCGGTTTTTATCGCGCTTTATTAAATGTTACTTGGGTCGCGGCGGCTGGCGTGAAGGCGGTTATGGTTTGGTGCTTGCCTGGTGTGCGGCGATGTATCCGTTGCTATCTTATCTAAAGGCTAGGGAAAACGATTAATGGCGCATTTCATATTTGCCGACGATGGTTTTCCGTTCACCGGCCATAGCTTGCGCGAAGGGCCGCTTGGCGGCGCGGAATCGGCTTTTGTACAAATGGCCGAGGCTTTGGCTGCACAGGGCCATCGCGTTACCGTTTATAACAATACACCGGTTGCGGTGGACGCTTTTGGTGTTGCCTGGCGCAACCGTGCCGGTCCATGGGCGCAAGATGGCGATGTGTACGTCGCCAATCGCAGCGCGTATTTGTTGGGCAAACTGCCCACCGTAAGACGGCGCATTTTTTGGATCCACAACCCCGCCAATTATTTGTTGAAATGGCGCTATGCCTGGCGCCTGGCATGGTATCGGCCATGCATCGTCTTTTCAGGCGCGTATCATGCCGCAACTTATCCGGCATGGGCACCGCCATGGGGCGGTAAAACCACGCGGGCGATTGTGCCCTATGGTATCGGCGAGGTCTTTTTACATTCTGCGTCGCATGAACTCGCGCCTCCGCCAAAAGTTATTTTTACTTCCAATCCGATGCGCGGCTTGGATTGGTTGTTAAAGCTTTGGATGGAATCGATCCGTCCACAAGTGCCTAATGCCGAGCTGCACGTGTTTTCAGGCGTCTCTACCTATCAAGCGGGCGGTACGGCGCTGGGGCAGAAAATGGGCGCAGTGTTAAAGCAAGCCCAAGAGCTGTCAGGGCAGGGCGTAGTGCTACGCAAGCCAGTGGCAAAATCCGAATTGATCCAAGAATTACGCAGCGCGCGCACGATGTTGTATCGCGGCGATGTGGGTGAAACTTTTTGCCTGGCATTGGGTGAAGCCCAGGCAATGGGGGTGCCGGTCGTAGTCCAGCCTATCGGCAATGTGGCAGAACGGGTCATTGATGGCGTCACCGGCTATGTTGCGGACGATGACAAAAGTTTTGTCGAGAAATCTGTGCGTGTGCTCAAAGACGACGCGCTGTGGTTGGATATGCATCGCGCCGCCCTTGCCCGCCAAGGTGTCTGGGATTGGCCCAAGGCGGCACGCGCTTTTGCCGACCTAGCATTAAGCCATTAAAAACATTGTATTTTATCCGATTTTTAGCTATGCTTTGGCGGCATAGAAAAATAATTGCCATACGCTAAATAGAAATAAAGCAATCAGGGGGAGCAATGCGCGTTTTACAGGTCATCGCAGGGGCGGAGCACGGCGGCGCCGAAACATTTTTTGGCGATTTTGCGTTGGCGATGCATGCGCGCGCAGGTGAATTGCCGGCGATCCAGCAAAAAGCCGTATTGCGCCCTTATGCCGAAAGGTTGGAGCGTTTGGTCGAGGCGGGAATTTCCATCAACGCGTTATCATTCGGCAGTTGGCTGGATTTCCGCACTAAACACGAATTACAGCAAATTATCCAAGATTTTCGCCCGCAAATCGTACAAACTTGGATGAACCGGGCCACCAAATTCATGCCGCCACGATCGGCTACCAAACAGCCTTATGTGCATAT
Organism: Alphaproteobacteria bacterium; assembly: GCA_947456345.1. Taxonomy (GTDB): domain Bacteria; phylum Pseudomonadota; class Alphaproteobacteria; order SHNJ01; family SHNJ01; genus CANGQU01. Next base: position 8,937 of record CANGQU010000001.1, read on the forward strand.
CGGTTGGCTGGGCGGGTATTATGATTTAAAATACTACCAAGCTTGCGACCATGTCGTGGTGCTGACCCAGGATATGTATGAACACGCGCTGCGCAGCAATTGGCCGAAAGAGCGCTTGCATATCGTGCCGCCTTTTGCGCCCGATCGCCCGGCCGCTGCCATTAACCGCGCCGAATTCGATACCCCTGATGATGCGCCGTTGTTGCTTACGCTCGGCCGTTTGCACGTAAAAAAAGCGCACGATATTTTGATTCGCGCCATGGCCGATGTTCCGAACGCGTATTTATGGATCGCGGGGGAGGGGGAGTTGCGCAAGCAATTAACCAAACTGGTTGAACAGCTGGGGCTGGCCGAGCGGGTTAAATTCCTGGGCTGGCGGCAAGACCGCGAAGCGCTGTTGCAAACGGCGGATTTATGTGTCTTTCCATCACGCTATGAACCGTTTGGCGTGGTTACGCTCGAAGCTTGGGCCCAAGGTTGTCCTTTGATCGTCGCCGCCTCGCAGGGCCCAAAATCGGTTGTAACCAACGGGCATGACGGGCTGGTTGTACCCGTGGATGATGTGGCGGCCTTGGTTGATGCGATCCGCAATGTCCTCAGCGATACGCAATTGGCGCGGCGCTTGGTGGTGAATGGCCGCAATACGTATGATCGCCAGTATAGCCAAGAAGCAGTTGTCAAAACCTATCTGGAATTGTATCAAAGGCTAGCTAGCATGGGTAGTTTTTCCCAAGCGGCGTAAACCCCCACGTGTTTGATTGATCCCATGGCACAATCTTTTGATCTTTTGCTTCGTGACGCTAGCATCGTTACCCCTGCTGGAATTGTGAAAACTGATTTGGGCGTAAGCGCTGGTAAAATCGCTGCCATCGGCGATTTGCGCGCTAACACTGCCCCTTCGATTATCGATGCCAGCCATTTGCATATTCTGCCCGGCGTGATCGACACCCAGGTGCATTTCCGCGAGCCTGGCTTGACCCACAAAGAAGATTTGGCCAGTGGCACCAAGTCCGCCATCTTGGGTGGCGTGACAACGATTTTTGAGATGCCGAATACTGTGCCGCTGACTTTGACAGCGGAATTGCTGCAAGACAAATTGGACCGTTGCGTCGATCGGGCATTTAGCAACTATGCGTTTTTTATCGGCGGCAGCAAGGAAAACGCCGAGCAATTGCCGCAACTGGAATTGTTGCCCGGCTGTCCGGGGGTGAAGATTTTTATGGGCTCGTCGACCGGATCGCTGTTGGTCGAGGATGACGCAGTGTTGTTACAAATTTTAAAGAACGGCAAAAAACGTGTCGCCGTCCATGCCGAGGACGAGCCGCGTTTACGCGAACGCCGCGCTTTGGCCGAAACAGCCGCCCATCCCCGCGCGCACCCAGTTTGGCGGGATGAAGAAACGGCGTTACGCGCGACTACCCGCTTGTTAGCCGCAGCGCGCGCCGCCAATAACCGGCCGGTGCATGTGTTGCATGTGACGACAGCCCAAGAAATGGCGCTGTTGGCACAAAATCGCGATATTGCTACGGTCGAGGTTACACCGCAGCATCTTACCCTTACGGCGCCGGAATGTTACGAGCGTCTGGGCGCTTACGCGCAAATGAATCCGCCTATTCGCGATGCCGCACACCAAGCGGCGTTATGGCAGGCTTTGCAAAATGGTGTGGTCGATATGATCGGTAGCGATCATGCTCCGCACACGCATGAAGAAAAGCACCACGCCTATCCTGCTACCCATAGCGGCATGCCGGGGGTGCAAACCACCTTGCCATTGATGCTGAACCATGTTGCGGCAGGCAGGCTCACCTTGACAAAAATGGTTGATTTACTGGCGCATAACCCGGCGCGCATATATGGCATTATGAACAAAGGCAGCATCGCCGTTGGCATGGATGCCGATTTGGTGTTGGTTGATATGCAACGCCGGGAAACAATCCAGTCTAAAAACATGGCCTATAAATGCGGCTGGACCCCATTTGACGGCATGGCTGTCACTGGCTGGCCGGTGGCAACCATATTGGGCGGACAAATCGTCATGCAAGAAGGTGAAGTTACCGCCCCCCCCAGCGGTAAAATGGTTCAGTTTGGTTAATTAAATTGCGAGTGTTCGGCATTTTATCGATGTTTTATGCCCTGCTTGCAAAATTAACTTGAAATTAACCACTGTTTCTGATATAGATATAAATATGAGGCCAAAAAGGCTTCGTTTCATCTGCAGGCGGCGGTTGAACAGGGAAATTAAGGCCCCAAAGGGGCTGCCAAGAAAGTAGGAAGTCATGGAACAGCAAGCAAACAGCAAATTGTTGCAACAATGGCTGCAAGTTCGCCCCATTATGTGGACCAGCATTATGGCAAGCTTGTTCATGCTGGGCGGCATTGCCACAAATTTATATTTGCTGCAAGAATTTGTCCCATCCGCTTTGGTTGCGATGGTTTCGGTTTTGGGCGGCATCGCGCTTTACGCCTTAGATGCCAAGGCAGTTTCTACCTTGAAGAACCAGGTTGAGACCACAGATTATTTCACAACCATTCCCGCGCAAGCGAATGACTCCAATACCAGCGGCCGCAAAGCCGCCTAGGAATACAAAGCGTATCGCAAAAAAAACCGCACCCGGCAAAAGGTGCGGTTTTTTATTTGCTGCCAGCTGCTAGCGGCGGGCTTTTTTCTGCTGTTTGGGTTGGAATTGTGTACCTTTGGGCGCGCCTGGAATTTCCAAGGCCCCTGTTTCCAGGCGTTTGATTTGATCGCGCAAACTGGCGGCGGTTTCGAACTCCAACTCTTCGGCGGCCTTTAGCATGCGTTGTTTTAACTCGCTCAGATAGGCGTCCAGTTTCTTGCCGACCAGATGGGTATTCGCATCGTCGCCCGTATCGATGTCGGCATGATCGCCTTTTTCATAAACGCTTTGTAGGATGTTGCCAATGTTTTTGCGAATCGATTCCGGCGTGATGTTGTTGGCGGCATTATAGATCAATTGCTTTTCCCGGCGTCGCCCAGTTTCATCCAAAGCCGCCTGCATCGAATTGGTGATACGGTCGGCGTACAATATCGCTTCGCCATCGATGTTGCGGGCAGCGCGACCAATAGTTTGAATCAACGAGGTGCGCGAGCGCAAATAGCCTTCTTTGTCCGCATCCAAAATCGCCACCAGCCCACATTCGGGTATATCCAGCCCTTCGCGCAAAAGATTGATGCCGATCAGCACATCGAACACGCCCAGGCGCAGATCGCGCAGAATCTCGATTCGTTCCAATGTTTCGATATCGCTATGCATGTAACGTACGCGTAACCCCGCTTCGAGTAGGTATTCGCACAAACTCTCGGCCATTTTTTTGGTCAAGGTCGTAACCAGTGCGCGTTGGCCGCGTGCGGCTACTGTTTTGCATTCATTGATTAAATCGTCGATTTGATAACGGGTTGGACGGATTTCGCATGGCGGATCGACCAGGCCCGTGGGGCGAACCACTTGCTCGGCAAAGACGCCGCCCGTCCGTGCCAATTCCATGGGACCCGGCGTAGCGGACACATAAATGGTCTGTGGGCGCATTTCATCCCACTCCTCGAATTTCAAGGGCCGGTTGTCCAGGCAAGACGGCAAGCGGAACCCATAATCCGCCAGGGTTTTTTTGCGCGAATAATCGCCCTTATACATCCCTTGGAGCTGGGGCAGGGTGACGTGGCTTTCGTCGACTATCAACAAAGCATCCTTGGATAAATATTCAAACAAAGTCGGCGGTGCTTGGCCAGCAAGGCGTCCGGATAAATAACGCGAATAATTTTCAATTCCAGCGCAAGTGCCGGCGGTTTCCATCATCTCGAGATCGAAAATAGTTCGTTGTTCTAAACGCTGCGCTTCTAAAAGTTTGTTTTCGGCGCGTAGTTGCGCCAGCCGCTCCGCCAATTCAATACGGATTTGCTTGATCGCCTGTAAAATTGTGGGGCGCGGTGTCACGTAATGCGAATTAGCGAAGATGTAAATTTCCTCCAATTGCCCCATTTTCTCACCGGTCAGGGAATCGAATTCGTGAATCGATTCGATTTCGTCGCCGAAAAAACCGATCCGCCAAGCACGGTCTTCGTAGTGGGCTGGAAAAACATCGACCTGATCGCCGCGCACACGGAAATTGCCGCGCACGAATTCAATATCATTGCGCTGATACTGCAATTCGACCAGTTGTTTAAGCAATTCTTGCCGCGATTTCCGAGTTTTGGTTTTGATCGGTACGATCATGCTGCTGTACGTTTCGATCGAACCGATGCCGTAAATACACGACACCGATGCGACGATGATCACATCCCGCCGCTCCAAAAGGCTGCGGGTTGCCGAGTGGCGCATGCGATCGATCTGTTCGTTGATCGTTGCCGTTTTTTCGATATAAGTATCGCTGCGTGGGACATACGCTTCGGGCTGGTAATAATCGTAGTATGATACGAAAAATTCGACCGCGTTATGCGGGAAAAATTCTTTCATTTCACCGTAAAGCTGGGCCGCCAGGGTTTTGTTGGGTGCCAGCACCAGCGCGGGGCGTTGAAAATTTTGAATAGTATGTGCGATGGTAAAAGTTTTGCCCGAACCCGTAACGCCCAGCAGCACTTGGTCTTTTTGTCCTTCCCGCAGGCCAGCGGTTAATGTGCTGATTGCCAAAGGCTGATCACCAGCCGGTTTAAAATTGGAGACCAGCTTAAAATCCGCAGTGCCGCCGGCCGATAAATTCGACCTA
>CANGQU010000002.1 GCA_947456345.1 Alphaproteobacteria bacterium
AAATTGATTGCTTGTGACTTGCATTGTTTTCTATCCCTTGTTTGTGCCAACGAACTTGGTTTGCCCAAGTATTGTTCCTTTCATTTAACCGCAAAGTATTAAAGAACTGGTTAACCTCGTAAAAGCTGGGGTATTCGGCCAGGATTGTGTTATTTTTGCATTTATCTATATATATCAATAACTTAGAAACGCGCTCGGGTGGTGATGAGCATTTACCCGCGAGGAAACGCGCTGGCCGCGCCCAAGCGGCCGGGAAAGTAAGGGTTTATCAACCTCTATGCGGCAGAATATTACTCAGTGTCCCGATCAAGCGATCCATTCTAGAGCAGGATATCCTTATGAACTCAGCCATGGGCGGCGAACGCTGGCAGCATTTAATGCGCCTGGCAGGCGATAAATCATCCGCCAGCCGCAACCAATTATTCGCACAAGTTGGCGATCTGATGCTAGGCGGCGAGGCGGTCAATGACCACGAACGCAGCCTGATGATCGACATTTTGTCGAAATTGATCCGCGATGTGGAAATGCAGATGCGCCAGCAATTGGCCGGAAAATTGGCCAAATCGCCCGATGCGCCAAAAGAATTGGTGGTCATGCTAGCCAATGACGACATCGAAGTGGCCAAGCCGATTTTGCTGGGCAGCGAATTGCTGCGCGATTGGGATTTGATCGAGGTCATTCATCACCGCACCCGCGAGCACCAAATGGCGATTGCCATGCGCGAGCGCGTATCGGAGGTGATTTCCACAGCCCTGGTCGAAGCCGGGCACGAAGACGTCATCACCACCTTGCTGCAAAACCAAAATGCCAAAATATCCCAAGCGACGTTGGAATATCTGGTCGAACAATCGCACCGCGTCGATACGTTCCAAAATCCGCTTTTGGCCCGGGCCGATTTAAAGCCGGAAATGGCCAAAAAAATGTACCAATTCGTATCCGATGCGCTGCGCGAGAAAATCGCCGATGATTTTGGTTTGAATGCCGATGAAATCGCGGCTATTTTAGAGGAAAACAAGCCCGCAATCCTCGCTCAGCCGGATCCGGATTCTTATCACAAAACCATGGAGCTGGTCGAAATTATCGCCAGCAATAATACGCTTAGCCCCTCGCTTTTGGCCAAAGCTTTGCGCGATGGCGAAATACCGCTGTTTATTGGCATGCTGAGCAAAATGACGCAGCTGAATTTAAACGCGGTGCGCAAAATAGTTTTCGAGGCCGAGGGTGAAGTCGTGGCCATGACCCTAAAAGCGGTGGATTTCGATCCGCAGCAATTCGCCGATGTCTATAAACTTGTGCGCATCACCCGCGCCGGGACGCGCGATGTGCGTATCAACGAAATGACCCAGTTGCTGCAATATTTCGGCCAGCTGAAAAAAGCCACCGCGCAAAACGTCGTACGCACCTGGCAACGCGATCCCCAATATCTTGAAGCCGCCTTGAAACCCAAAGTCCAAGCCAAACCCGCACCATCGCGCTTGGCGCACCAACCGTTAAACTGAGATGGCAAAAACCGATTCCACGCCGCGGCGCAAGCGCCGCACCGCCAACACCCCGCGCCCGGCGTCACATGGCGGGCATGGGGGTGGTGCGCGGGCAGTGGCTGTGGCAACACCGGATTGGGGTGCGCTGGCGGCAGATCTGGCCCTGCCGATCCGTATCACCGATTTGGCAGGCAATATTTTATACACCAACCGCCAGTTCCAATTGGCGGTAGCCCCCGCCGCGCACGAACCCGATGCGCCACAATTATCCGACATTATCCAGCAATTGGAAACTTCGGGCCAGCCGTTGCAATTCGATTTACGCCTGAATCTTTTGGACCGAATTTACGTTTATCGCACCCGCCATCAATTGCGCCGCATCGATGCCGAAAATTCGGTGGTCGTCAGCACCTTTACCGACATTACCGAACAAGATTTTTTCCAGCATCGCCTGCAACTGACGCAAAGCCGGATGGAGGATTTGATCAAACTCACCGGCGATTGGGTATGGGAAACGGATGCGAGTTTAAAATTAAGCTCGGCCTCGGCGCGGATTTTTGAATTGACCGGTTGGCATGTGCGCGAATTGCTGGGCCGGGAATTTTTCGGCCTGATGGAATTCGCCGCCAATATTTGCGATCCCGCCACGGCTCAGCCAAAATTACTGCAGCAATTGACCCCGTTCCGGGAATTGGTTTGCACCATGCAGGCCCGCAATGGCGAGCTGCACACTTTGAAACTGAGCGGGATGCCGCAATTCGACCGCGACGATGGGCGTTTTTTGGGCTACCGCGGCACTGCTACCGACATTACCCAAGCGTTGCGCGCCGAGCGTCAGGCGGCATTGTTAGAACGCCGCCTCAGCCACGCCATCGATAGCATGTCCGAGGGGTTCGCGCTGTTCGATGCGCAAGGGTATTTGGTGCTAGTCAATCCTGTATTCCGGCAATTTTATCCCAACAGCGAGCATTTGCTCACCCCTGGGATCAAGCATATGGAAATTTGGCAGCAAATCGTCCGCCGGGGCGATGTCGATACCTTGGGCTGGGGCACGACGGAATGGATCGCCGCCCGCCAAGAGCATTTTGAAAAAGCGCGCAAGCCATTCGAAATCAAATTAGCCGATGGGCGCTATTTACTGCTGCACGATTACCGGACCGAAGATGGCGGCACGGTGTCAATCACCGCCGACATTACCGATATCAAACAGCGGGAAGAGGAATTGCTGCGCGCAAGGCAAATCGCCGAAGGGGCCAACCGCGCTAAAACCGAATTCTTTGCGAAAATGAGCCACGAGCTGCGTACGCCGCTGAACGCCATCATCGGTTTCTCGGATGTGATGGGCCAGGAGAAATTAGGCCCGCTGGGCGCCAGCGCCTATAAAGACTATGCCGCGGACATCAACGACTCAGCCGGGCATTTGCTGCATTTGATCAACGATATTCTGGACGTTTCCAAGGCCGAGGCGGGCAAATTGGAATTGCAGGAACAAAACGTCTCCATCGAATCCGCCGTGCAATCCAGTGTGCGCATGCTGTCCGACCGTGCCCAGGCACAAAATATCGTCATTGATCAAAGCGCGGTCGATAAAAACCTGGTGTTGCGCGGCGATGGCAAAAAAATCCGCCAGATTTTGATCAACTTGCTTTCGAACGCGGTTAAATTCACTCCGCCCGGCGGCAATATCGCACTGCGCGCCGAAGCGGATGGCAATAACATCATCATTGCCGTGCGCGATTCCGGCATCGGCATGGACCCGGCCGACATCCCAAAAGTTTTAACCGCTTTTGCTCAAGTGGATAACGCGATGAACCGGAAATATGACGGCACGGGACTTGGCCTGCCATTGTCTTTGGCTTTGGCGGAATTGCACGGCGGCACACTGCAAATCGACAGTGCCTTGGGCCACGGCACCACCATCACCGTGCGCCTGCCGATCAGCCGTTTGGTGCAACGCTAGGCACTGTTGTGAAAGGTGCTAGGCCTAAGGATTTTTGCGGTTTTTGAGAACCGCAAAAAGCCGACGGCATAGTTAACTTTTAACAACAGTGCCTAGGCGGCGCGGCGTAACGCCGTAATACCGGGCAGTTCTTTGCCCTCTAACCATTCCAAAAATGCGCCCCCGGCGGTCGAAACATAAGACATCCCTTCCACCACCCCGGCATGTTCCAATGCCGCAACCGTATCGCCGCCACCGGCAACGGATAAAATTTTCCCAGCGCCGGTCAGGCGGGCAATTTCCTGCGCCACGGCAACCGTGCCGCCATCGAAAGGCTTGGTCTCGAACACGCCCAGCGGCCCGTTCCACAGCACGGTTTTGGCCACGGCCAATTTCTTGGCAATCGCGATCACGCTCATGGGGCCGATATCCAGCATCATTTGCTCCGGCGGTATCGCGCTCACCGGCACGATTTGCGTCGCTACACCCGCCGCCAAAGTCGATGCCACCACGGCATCGACGGGCAGCAAAATTTCTTTGCCGGTTTGTTTGGCTGTTTGCAAGATTTGCAACGCCAGCGGCAAGGACGGCGTATCGACCAGCGACTTACCCATAGCGATACCCTGTGCCGCCAAAAACGTATTGGCCATGCCGCCGCCGATGATCAGCCCATCGACCTTGGCCAATAGGTTTTGTAGCACTTCGACCTTGGTGGAAATTTTAGCGCCGCCGACAATCGCCCAAGCCGGACGCGCCGGATTTTCCAGCGTGTTTTGCAACGCTTCTATTTCTGCTTGCAACAAACGCCCCATGGCGCTGGGCAATTTTTGCGCTAGGCCTGCCGTGCTCGCATGGGCGCGATGCGCGGCGGAAAAAGCGTCATTGACATAGCAATCGCCCAAGGCGGCCAAAGCGGCGGTGAATTGCGCGTCGTTTTTTTCCTCGCCCGCATGAAAGCGTAAATTTTCGCACAATAAAATTCCACCCGCTGGCAAGGCCGCGATCGCCGCCGCCACATTCTGACCGATGCAATCATCGACAAAGGCGATGGGCTTGTTTTGCAGCGCCTGGCTGATCGTGGGCAATAACGGACGCAGCGAGAATTCGGCATTCGGTTTCCCATCCGGGCGGCCCAAATGCGAGAGCAAAATCACCTTGGCCCCGCGTTGGCACAAATCCAAAATCGTCGCCGCCGATTTGACGATGCGGGTTGGATCACCTACCTGCCCGTTTTGCATGGGCACGTTATAATCGACGCGCACCAATACGCGGCGGTTTTTTACATCCAATTCTTCGATTTTGGGCAGGGTTTGCATGATAATCTCTCCTGAAAGTAATTTTTTGCTTAACCGACATTGGGCGGCAAAGTTTTAGCAACCTAGGTCAAGCGGCGCCTGGCGTCAATACATGGCCCCAGCATTATTGCTAAATCGAACCATTTACGATAAGATTAAAAAAAAACCATAGGGTACGATCATGGATAATCACACCACCGGCAGCGATGTTCTGGGCATGTGGGATGCGCGCTTCAACGATCCGCGCCCGGGCGCATGTATTACCCATATTCATGCTTTCAACCTAAGTGACCTTACAGACCGGGTCACTAGCCCATTTTCCGCGCTGGCCATCGGCGCGCGTTTTGGCCGGATTATGGACACGCTGGGGCAAAGGATTTTGCTATCCGAGCCGCACAACCTGGCTGTTTACGGGGTTTTGTTACAAAAAACCCTGCCACTGCCAGATAGTCGCATTTTGGGCGCCGGGGTGCCGATTGCCGCCATCAGCTATATCCTAAGAACGCAAACATTGGCACAAACCTTGGCGGCGCTGCGCGGGCAAGGGTCAACGCTTGTCGACGATTTGTCGCGGCGCTTGGATGCTTTACCCTTGCCCTATCGGCATGCCGCGCTGTGGCGTTCGTTGCAAGAAAGTTTACGGCAAATCTAGGGTAAGCGTTACCGGCACATGATCCGATGGCTGCGGCCAATCGCGCGCATCTTTGAGAATTTTCTGGGAGCGTAAATTGTCCCGCAGATTGGGCGTCACCCAAATATGATCCAAACGCCGCCCCCGGTCCGATTTACGCCAATCGCGATTGCGATAACTCCACCAACTATACAGTTTTTCATTTGCTGGAACGAAATAGCGAATCGCATCGACAAAGCCATGCGCAGACTGCCATTCCAGCAAACCGGCGACTTCGACCGGGGTGTGGCTCACAACGTCCAATAATTGCTTATGCGACCATACATCCTGTTCGAGCGGGGCAATGTTCAAATCGCCCAATAGAATTTTTGGCGCGGCGTTTTTATGCTCGCGCCGCCAGAATTGCGCCGCCTCGGCGATAAAATCCAGTTTGTGGCCAAATTTATCGTTCAGCGCGCGGTCGGGAATATCACCCCCCGCGGGCACATAAAAATTATGCAATTCCACACCGTTATCCAAACGCGCAGCCAGATGGCGGCAATCGCCCCGGCCGCACCAATCCGGGCCGGAGAGACGAGTAAGCGGCAAGCGCGACAAAAACGCCACGCCGTTATACCCCTTCATCCCGGAAAATAATTGGTGGGCGTAACCCAGATCGCGCAATTCTTGGGCGGGAAAAAATTCATCCGGCGTTTTGGTTTCTTGCAGCGCAATCACGTCCGGTTTGGCGGCCACCAGCAACCGTTCGATCAGCCGCCAGCGCAAACGCACCGAATTGATATTCCAGGTCGCAATCGTCAAATTGGTCATCGTCATTCCGATTCCAGGCCCCATTCTGGCCCCCATTCTGGCGCGTAGCGCATCAACACCGCATCGACGCGCGGCCCAGGAGTGCGCAGATAGTATTGCGGGCGGCGGTCATAGGCCACAAAGCCGCATTGCGCGTACAACGCCTCGGCCCCCGGGTTGTCGGCGGCGACCTCCAAATACACGCAACGCCCCGCATTGGCAATCAGCGTTGTTTGCAGCAATTGCCGGGCGATGCCCCGGCGTTGATAGCCGCGCATGGTCGCCATCGCCAAGATCTCGGCTTCGCGCTCGGCCAGGTAACGCCCCAAAATAAACGCCACCACCTGCTCTTGGGCGGTTGTAAAAAATCCGAAACTGGTGGGCTGCTGTAAAATTTCCTGCAAGGTTTGATCCGACCACGCCCCCGCCAGATTTTCCATAACCAGCCGTGCCATGCCCGCCGCAATCGGCGCAGGCGGCGGGATGGTCAGTTTTTGCACAGCCCAATTCATGCCGCAACCGTCACCGCAGCCCCGCGCAAATACAACGCCTCGGGCACAAGCGTATCGCGCATCTGCCAAAACACTTGCGCATAAGCACCAATCGCGGCGGCATCAACCTCGGGCAATTTTTCGCCATACACTTCGCCGCCGCTGTGGCTTTGCCCCAACGCTGCGCCCGGTCCTAGCCACAATAGATTTTTCGCCATTAAATTTTCCGGGCAATGCGGCTGGGGCTGCGCCGTGGGTGGATATAATATTTTTCCCGCCGCGTCCAATGCTGCCACATGCCAATCATCCTTGCTCGAAGGCGTTGCCACCAAAATTGTTTTGCCAAGCCGTACCGCCTGAGGCAAAGCGAGCGCCACCGCCGCGTGATAGGGCACGCCCACAACCGGCACACCCCAGGCCTGGCCCAAAGCGAGCGCTGCCGCCAAAGTCACACGCATGCCCGTAAACGAACCCGGCCCGCAATGCGCCGCGATACCGGCAATCGTTTTGGGATCGATGGCGTTGTTGTGTAGCAATTGGCGCAACAGGGGTGCCAAAACTTCGCCGCCGGAGCGGACGCGCGCTTGCCGCAACTGCACCACCTGGCCATCGGCCGGGCAATAAGCGACGCTGCATTCGGTATCGACCACCGCCAGCGCCAATATGGCCGGGGGCTTGGGCATTACAGAATTTGGCAAGCTTGAGAAAATTCCAAACGCGGGCTGCGCGGGAACAAAGTGCTGGCATCGCCGTAACCCAGATTGCACAGCATGTTACTTTTGACGGACGTGCCCGCAAAAAACAATTCATCGCATTTCTTTTTATCGAAACCCGACATCGGCCCGCAATCCAGGCCCATCGCCCGCGCCGCCAACATCAAATACGCGCATTGCAAAGACGAATTACGCATGGCGGTATCCTCGATCACGGCGGGCTTGCCTGCGAACCACGGACGGGCATCGGTATGCGGAAATAATTGCGGCAACAAATCATAAAACTGCATATCCATGCCCAGCACCGCCGTCACCGGCGCGCTCATGGTTTTGGCGACATTACCTGCCTGGAGGCAGGTTTTTAATTTTTCTTTGGCCGCCGGGGTTTGCACGAATACGATCCTAAGCGGCGAGCAATTCGCCGAAGTCGGCCCCCATTTCAACAGATCGTAAATCTGCTGCAAAATTTCGGCGCTGACCGGTTTTGCCTGCCAATCGTTAAACGTGCGCGCGGATCGAAATAATTGATCCATTGCGTCTGGGGCAAGGGGCTGGGACATGGGCGGAACCTCCGGTTAAAAGCGCAGTATATAGCGAATCGCAGCGTATAGCGTATAGCGTTAGGCGTAAAGAAAATAGTAAGCAGAAAGCAGTAGGCAGGCATGTCTTTTTCTACTTACTGCTTACTTTTTACTGCTTACCCCCTTTACGCTATCCCCTATACGCTATACCCTTACGTCATGCGTATATTTCTATTACTGCTCTTGCTTTTAACGGCATATCCAGCCATGGCGGCGAACCATGCGGTGATCATCATGTACCACCGTTTTGGCGAGGATAATTATCCCAGCACCAATATCGGCCTGGATCAATTCGCGCAGCATATCCAAATTTTGCAGACCGAGGGTTTTACCGTCCTGCCCCTGCCCGATATTATAGCCGCTATCGACAATGGCAAAAAGCTGCCGGATAAAACCGTGGGCATCACCATCGACGATGCGGCTTTGTCGGTTTATACGGCGGGCTGGCCGATATTTTTAAAGCACCGCTTGCCGTTCACCCTGTTCGTTACCACGGATGATATCGACCGGGGCAGTAAATATTATATGAATTGGGATCAGTTGCGCGAATTGCGCGATTCGGGTCTGGTCACTATCGGCAACCATAGCACCAGCCATCCCAGCTTCGCCAAAATCACGCCGTTGCAAATCGCCCAGGAACTCGGCCAAGCGCGGGAGCGTTTTATAAGCGAACTTGGGGCGGCGCCAGAATTATTCGCCTATCCCTATGGCGAATTCAGCAACCAAGCGCAGAATGCGGTAAAAAAATTCGGCTTTACCCATGCTTTTGGCCAGCATTCTGGCGTGTACGACCGCAACGCCAACATGTTGGCCATTCCGCGTTTCGCATTTAACGAGAATTTCGGCGCCCCCAGCCGTTTCCGTCAGGCGGTTTCCGCCCTGCCTTTGCCGATCTCGGGCCTAACTCCGTCCGATGCGCTGCAGGCGCAAAGCCCGACGGCGATCGGTTTTGACTTGGGCGAACCCAAGATCGGAAAAAACCTGAGCTGCTTTCTAAGTGAATTAGGCCAAGTAAAACTGGTCGAGGACGGCACACGCATCACCGCCAGCTTGCCTAGTGCCTGGGGACCGGGCCGTCAGCGCATCAATTGCACCGCGCCAGCCGGATCGGGCCGCTATCATTGGTGGGGCATGCAATATGTGATTGAGCCTGCGGTTAAATAAACCGCGCGCGCCAGGTGGTGGCGTTTTCAACGGCCAGCTTGGCGCGATCCAAATGGCGCAAACCGTTGGCGTTGATGATTTTCTGAATCGTCTGCACATAGGCTTCGCGCCGTTCGGAATAATCGATCAGCGTACCCGCCAAACGCAGCGAGTCCAGCTTGCCTTCTTGGCGGCGCATTTCGGCGCGGGCAGTGCGGAATTCATCATAAGCGCGGTGCGAATTCAAATTGCGGGTATAGGATAAAATGGTCTGGAACAGATTGTCAAAGCTGCGCACATAATGCTTGCGGCCAGCTTCGCGATCGTCGGGGCGAATGCCCAATTCGGGATTATACACTTGTTGCCCGAACAACGCATTACCGGCGCGCACAAAACGCGATGTCCCCCAGCCGCTTTCTTCGGCCGCTTGGGCGATCAATAACGATGGCGGAATCTGATCAACGCGCAGACGCAGGGCCTCGAAATCCACTTGGGGCAAACCGTATTCCCGAGCGATATCCTGAATCCACGCAGTTTCCCGCTCATTCCAGGCGATGTTCTGTTGTTGCAAGGCGGCCAAGCGTTCGATTTCGGCGCGTTTTTCGGCGATATGCTGATTGACCAAAAGGGCCAAGGGTAATACCGAGCGGATAAACAAATTTTTGCGCGCTTGCGGCTCACTCATTTCGTGCAAATCTTGTGGCAGCGAAGTCAGGAATAACGCTGGCACCATGTTTTGCCCGCTTTGAATTTGCGCCAGATCATAAGCGCGGGCAGCAAATAAATCGTCCAAGGCATCATGGCTGGAAATTTTAACAATGCCGGATGGCATCTGTTCGGCTGTGGCAGTAGCGGTGATACCAGCACTGGTTTGCGCCAAGCGCACTTGCGGCTGCAGCATGGCCAAGGCCAGGCCCAACAAAAAACACAATAACAGCAATTCGCCATTTCTTTGGTATGTCATATCTACCCCCTTTGTTACGCCGCTGTTAGGCGACGGCCCGGACTTCGTGCACTTCCGGCACGTAATGCTTAAGCATATTTTCAATTCCGGATTTCAATGTGGCGGTCGAACTGGGACAGCCCGAACATGCGCCACGCAAATGTAAAAACACAATCCCGTCTTCGAAGCGGTCGAAAACAATATCGCCACCATCCATCGCCACGGCGGGACGGACGCGGGTATCCAACAATTCGATAATCTGCGCCGAAATTTCATCGACGGCGTCCGCACTCAGCGCCGGGACAGCCGGGCCATCGACAATCGATTGGCCGGTGGTCAAATGTTCCATAATCGCCGCCAGGATTTGCGGCTTTAACGTCACCCATTCATACGCATCGGTTTTGGTGACGGTAATAAAATCATGCCCCAGAAAAATCCGCGCCACCCCGGCAATATGGAACAGGCGGGTAGCCAGCGGCGAGCTTGAAGCGGCCTCGGCCGTGGCGAAATCGGCCGAGCCATTGGCCAATACCACCTGATCCGGCAGGAATTTGAGGCTAGCTGGGTTTGGGGTCGATTCAGTTTGAATAAACATTATGCTTTCCGTTTGTTAGCGGCCATATTGGCCGCGCTAAGCTTGGTTTAAATCTATTGTCGTCACTGGTATTCCGCCTTTTAGCCCTTTTGGTATAAGCCACTCTATCGGGTCGCCGTAGGCCCAAACTCTGTCGGGGGTACGGTATGGATCAGCCGGTCGGAAGTTGCTGATTTATTAATAATATCTTAACTCAACTGGCGAAACCGGTCAAGCTTTGTGGCCGAAAAAGCAATTAAGTTAGTTTTTTTCCTAAAATTTTAGATAATTTAGTTAAGAATCACAGATGAAGGGTACTATAATATGCCGCTTAAGCGCGCCAGAATCCGACCGTGTCATAGATATTAACCAAATTCGGCTGGGCAATATGATTGGCCGCATCACTGCCATCGCGCAAAACGCCATGCAGATATTGTGGATCGGCCAAGAGGCGGCGCATGGTTTGCGTAATCGGCGATAGCTGCGCCACCGCCAATTCGGTCAATTGCTTTTTAAAGCCGGAAAATTGCTGTCCGGCGAATTGCGCCACTACAGCCTTGATATCCTGATCCGCAAGCGCGGCATAAATACCCAGTAAATTTTCCGCCTCGGGCCGATTCGCCAATTCCTCGGCCGTTCCGGGCAAGGGCAGCGGATCGGTTTTCGCCTTTTGGATTTTAAGGGCGATTATATCCGCATCATCGGTCAAATTGATCCGGCTGTAATCGGATTCGTCCGATTTGCTCATTTTTTTGCTGCCATCGCGCAACGACATGATCCGCGCCGCCTGGCCCAGGATGATCGGCTCAGGCAGGGGAAAAAATTCTACCCCATAATGCCGGTTATAAGCCCCGGCCAGATCCCGCGCCAATTCCAAATGCTGTTTTTGATCCTCGCCCACCGGCACATGCGTCGCGCGGTACAATAAAATATCCGCCGCCATCAACACCGGATAGGCATACAATCCTAATACCGCCTGATCCTTGTGCTTGCCGGATTTTTCCTTGAACTGGGTCATACGGTTCAACCAGCCCAACGGGGCGTGGCAAGCCAGCACCCAATTCAATTGCGCATGCCCCGGCACGGTCGATTGATTGAAAATCACGCTGCGCTTGGGATCGATGCCACAGGCGATATAAGCTGCCGTCACTTCGAGAATGCTTTGGCGCAATTGTTTGGGATCTTGGGGGACGGTGATCGCATGCTGATCGACGACGCAAAACAGCAATTTCGCATCCACAGCCGCGCGATTTTGCATCGCCACCCAATTGCGGATCGCGCCCAGATAATTGCCCAAATGTAAATTGCCGGTCGGCTGCACGCCCGAAAAAATAATGCTCATGGCCAATCAATAACCTTGATCCCGCCAACATACAATCGCAAAAAAAGACGTAAAAACACCATTGCCTTAAAAGATATAAAGCTTATAATTCAACCCGTAGGTTTTCACTATTGGCAGAAGGAAAATTTGTATGTCTATCGCCTGCGCAAAACCCCATGTCGCTCGCCGCCAAGAAGATAACACCGCCCGCAACATAGGCATAATTTGTTTGTATGTCACTTTATACTTTGGGTTTGAATCTATCTCTAATAGGTACTATCAAACACCAACCCCCATCGGCACGGTGCAAAATCCATTGCGCGAGCGTTTAGTCAGCGATGGACAAACAGTATACCAAATCACAGCCTCGCCAGCTGGCGGAGCATTCATGGCGATACCGGTACCGAATTATTATGGGCAAGACTTTTCCGCGCGTCAGCCGGCGATTGTCATCGGACCAAACGAGGCACCGTTAGGCATTCCAGAATTTGTGACCCGCACCACCCGAATTGTGTCCGCCGCCGATCAACAGGCTCAAATCGAAGAATGGAAGAAAACAGCCGACCAATATATGGCGCAAGGTGCGGGCACCCTTTCTATCGCCTTTTTGTGCTTTGGTGTAAGCTATTTTACGCGGCGGCGTTAGCGTCATTAGTCGGCGGGATTATGCGCGTCCTGAACTGCCGCCGGGCGGCGGCGCAACTGGGCCAAATCCGCCAAGGTTGTACCGCCCAAGACCAAAGCCAGGGCCATATAAAATACCAAGCCCCCGGCACATAGGATCATCAATGCCAGCAACTGGGCCATAAACGATCCCGCCAACAACCCGGCCAGAGCCATTTGCCCAAACCACAACCCAGCGCCCATGATCGCAGCCGCCAGGGTGATGCGCTGGCCGCGCCGCCATAATTGCGCATCGATCCCCCAATGCCCGCGCCGCAGCAAAAAATGCGCCAGCAAATATAAATTGACCCAAGCGGCAAGCGACGTGCCAAGCGCAATCCCCACATGCTGCAACGGGCCGATCAAAAATAAATTCAGCACGGTGTTAAGCGCCACGCACACAAAAGCGATTTTCACGGGCGTCGCCGTATCCCCGCGCGCGAAAAATCCGGGCGCCAGCGCCTTGATCATCACATAGGCCGGCAAACCCAAAGCAAAACCCATCAACGCCGGGGCGGTTGCCGCCGCATCCGCCGCCGTAAACGCGCCACGCACAAACAGCACCTGGATAATCGGCTGGGCGATTACCGCCAATGCCACGGCGGCAGGCAAGGTCAGCAATAAACCCAGTTCCAGGCCCCGATTTTGCTGATGATTGGCGATGTCTTGCCGCCCGCTGCTGATCGACGCCGATAGCGTGGGCAACAACACCGTGCCGACAGCGATCCCAACCACGCCCAGCGGCAATTGATACAAACGCTCGGCATAATACAAATACGAAATCGAACCCGACGGCAAAAAAGAGCCGATCATAACACCAATCAAAATATTCAATTGCACCGCCCCCGCGCCGATAGCGGCCGGGCCA
>CANGQU010000003.1 GCA_947456345.1 Alphaproteobacteria bacterium
CACCGGCTATGAGCGCCGCGAATTAACCGTGGCGCAAAAAACCCGCAAAGTTATTGCGCTGACCCTGGCGGTTGCGCCCAAGGCCGGGTTCGACGCCAATGACCGCGAGGCCGAGATGTGGCAATCCGCCAAAATCGAATTATTCCTGGCCGATGACGGGCTGTTTTACCCCATCCGCGCCGTGGCCAGCACCAGCCTGGGCCCCGCCATTTTACAACTCAGCGGCGGCTGCATCGGCACACCGCCATGTGCAGCGGATACCAGCCTGTAGCATTAAAAATTCTATCCCCTATCCGCTATACGCTATACGCTCGGCCGTGAATCCGCTACTATCTGGGCCAAGAATTCCATCAGTAACAAGGATCTCCCCTATGAGCAAAAAACACGTTACCTTTATTCCCGGCGACGGCGTCGGCCCCGAAGTTTCTGCATCATCCCGCGCCGTGATCGACGCGTTGAACGTGCCGATTGTGTGGGAAGATCATATCGCGGGTGAAGCCGCCTTTAAATTAGGTTTTGAAACCGGCGTGCCGACCGAAACGATCGAATCGATCAAACGCACCCGTTGCGTACTAAAAGGGCCGTTGGGCACCCCCGTCGGCTATGGCAATAAATCGGCCAACGTGACGTTGCGCAAAATGTCGGAAACCTATGCCAATATCCGCCCCGTGCGCGAATGGCCGAACGTGCCCACCCCGTTCAAAGGGCGTGGCATTGACATTACTGTCGTGCGCGAAAATATCGAAGATTTATACGCGGGCATCGAACACCAACAAACCCCGGGCGTGTTCCAGGGCTTGAAATTGATTACCGAAAAAGGCTGCGAGAAAATTGCCCGCTTTGCCTTTGAAGTCGCCCGCGCCGAAGGCCGCAAAAAAGTAACCTGCGCCACTAAATCCAATATTTTGAAAACCACCGAAGGCACGTTGAAACGCGTGTTTGAACGGATCGCGCCGGAATATCCGGACATTATCGCCGAACACATGATCGTTGATAATTGCGCGCATCAATTGGCGAAAAAACCGGAACAGTTCGACGTCATTTTGTTCACCAACATGAATGGCGACGTGTTGTCCGATTTATCGTCGGGCTTGATCGGCGGCTTGGGCTTTGCCCCATCGGCCAATATCGGCAAAGACGTGGCGATTTTCGAAGCCGTGCACGGCAGCGCCCCCAAATACGCCGGTAAAAACAACATTAACCCCACCGCGCACATGATGAGTGCGGTGATGATGTTGCGCTACCTGGGTTTCTTGACCGAGGCGGATAAAATGGAAAACGCGATTTACGCCACCTATGAACAGGGCAACGTGATGCCGCGTGATGTGGTGGGCGATGCCAAGGGTTGCAAGACCACCGATTTCACCCAGGCCGTGATTAAAAACTTAGGTAAAAACGCGCAATCGATCCAAGCACGGAATTTCCAGCCAATCAAAATTCCGAATGTGCGCAGCGATATCGATTTCGTCAAAGCGACCAAACGGCATTGCGCCGGGATCGATTTGTTCATCGAACATCATCAACAGCCCGCAATTTTGGCCGAGAGTTTGCAAAAATTATTGGCCGATACGCCGTTCCGCGTGAAAATGCTGTCCAATCGCGGCACGCAAGTGTGGCCGAATATGGGCGCCGAGCCGGATTTGGTTGATTGCTTCCGCTGTCGCTTGGATGCCAAGGACCCCACCCGCACCATCACCGATCATGAGATCCTGGACGCGCTGCAAAAAGTATCGGCCCAGCACACCTGGACCCATATCGAAAAACTGAACGAGTTCGATGGCAAAGCCGGATACAGCAAAGCGCAGGGGGAAAGCTAAGGGCATAGGGGATAGCGTATAGATTTGAAACGAAAATCGCTATACGCTACACCCTATACGCTATACGCTTAATCCACAACCCTGAGGTGTCTCATGCGTCGTTGGTTTGTTTTGTTGCCGCTTGTGTTGTTGACCGCCTGCGCCGGTGCCGTGACCAAGCTGCCTACCGTTGAGACATCGGCCGTATACGAAGAAGCAAAAAAACAACGCGCTTTGGTCGTCAAGGAATACATCAATTCCTTCGAGCGTCTGCAAAGACTGGCCTATCCGATTTTGTTGGCCAATTACGAATTATGCGGCGAGGAAGTAACGTACCTGACTGGTATGTTTACCGCCAACGCCGATGGCTTCAATGGCGAGATGCGCGAGGCGATGGTCAAACTGCGCAATCTAGATGAGTTCATCAAGGTAGTTTACGTCGTCCCCAATAGCCCCGCCGCCAAAGCAGGTGTCAAGGCGGGCGACACACTGATCACCATTAACGGCAATCAGATTGCGTATGGCGAAGGCGCAGAGGAAAAATTCGACCGCCAAATCAGCAAGATTCAAAAAACGGGCGAGCGAATCACCCTGGAATTGCGGCGCAACGACAAGGCCGTCACGGCGGCGATCACACCCGCCAAGGCCTGCAACTATCCGGTATACCTAGATGCAAGCGGGGTTGATAATGCCTATGCGACAGGCACCAAGATCGTTTTTTATCAGGGGTTGATGCGCGCCGACAATGACACCGCTGTAGCCCTAACCATCGGCCATGAGCTGGCGCACAATATTATGCGCCATCCGCAAAAGGGTATGCAAAACGCCGTGGCTGGTGGATTTTTAGGCGCCTTAGTGACCGGTTTGACGGGTGTTAATGTTGTCAATACTTTTTCTAATGCTGGGCGCAGCATGAATCAACGCGATTTCGAATCCGAGGCCGATTATGTCGGCACTTATTTAATGGCGCGCGCCGGTTACGATATCAGCGATGCCGCCGACGCCTGGCGCGCCACGGGTATACGCGCGCCTCAGCAAATTTCGCATGGCTCCTCGCACCCGCCGGGTGCCGAGCGTTTTCTGGCCGTCGAAAAAGCCGTAGCCGAAATCGGCGTCAAGCGCAGCAAAGGACAAAAATTGATCCCCAATGATTTCCATAAATTGCGCGACGACGAAGCCGAACCCACGGCCAACACCGACGAAGTCAGTAATTGATGGGCAGTTTCTGGCTTAAAATCCTCACCTCGGCCATCATGGTCGCGCTGATTGCCGAAATCGGACGGCGCTCGACCATGGCGGCGGCAGTGTTGGCGTCGCTGCACGTCACAACCGTTTTGGCCTTGATCTGGGTTTATGTCGATACGCGCGACAGCGAACGCGTCGCCACTATCGCTGCTAATAGTTTCTGGCTGATTCTGGCTTCGCTGGCATTTTTTATCGCTTTTCCGGTACTGCTGCGGCAGGGATTGAATTTCTTCACAGCACTTTTGGTGGCGAGCGCAATAACAATTGTAATGTATTTTCTGACTTTGTATGGCTTGCGATTATTCGGTATCGAGCTGCGTTAAAATCAGCGCGAATGTACTTGAACACCCATGCCAGCCAACCACGCGGGCGCAAGGGTAACGCGCGGCTGATGCCTGTGCCCGTTTTCGCCGGGTGGCGCGCGCGGTGTCGCATCGTGGCGAATCGTAGCCACTTGGCGCTGGGATTGGGCGGGCACCATCGGCGTGGGGCGCGAACCATCATCGTATTGATTTAATAAAGCACGGTCGGTAATGCGGGCATTGACGCGCTGGCGGTATTCGATTTGCGCGGCGTTCATGGTTTGCGGATCAATAGCCAAGGGCTGCAATTTACCGCCAAGCCCCGCCTGGTTGCGCCAGGCGATTTTTTCCTCAACACTCATCCCGATGCGGGCTTCGTGCACGGCGCGGAATTTGTCACGGGCCAGTTTTTGCGCCTCGGTTGCGGTATACCCCTCGGCCATATATTCGGCGGTCAATTCGCGGAATATGCCCAAGGTCATGCGGAAACTGCCCGCGCTATGCTGTGCCATTGCCGCGCGCATATTTTCGATTACGGTCGCATCGGCCTGACCCTTGGCCATTTTTTCGCGCCACACCGAACGCGCCGCCTCGGCCGATTTTTTTTCGGCCTTGCCGGTATGGTGTTGGGCGATGGCGATGGGCAAATCGGCGCGGCCTTGTTGCACTGTGCCTGCGACCAAGCCGCTGCCGATGCGGCAAGCGCGCCCTTCGCATTCGATTTGCTGGCCGCGCTGCTCCTCGGTATCGCTACGGGCTTGGCGCAATTCTTGGGCAAACATTCGCCGCGCGGTTGGCAGATCGTGGCCTTGGGCTTGCAAGGCTTCGAGCCGCTGGTCTTTCCATGCCTGATAGGCCACGCGACGTTGTGCTTTGGCCTGATCCACCGCCGCCAATAAAATCTCGCCATCCAAGGTTGTGCTGGCCGGATTTTTGGCGATGGCGAATAGGTTTTCGACCTCTGCCGCCGCCGCCAGCACGAGCGGATTTCCGTAATGCCCGGCTGTGCCAAACACCATCGCCTCGCCACCGCCAAGATTGTTGTTGGCAGCTTGCATACCTTGTGTGGCGGCTTGTTCTTTTTGCCGGGCGGTTGTTTCAATCGCTTTTAAATCTTCGGCTGGCTGGCCGGGTTTGGGATGAATCGGCCGATCCAATCCCTGCGCCTTTAAAAGCGCGGGCGCTTCACTGCCTGCGCTTTGTTTGATATCGGCAATGGCGTCTTTTAATTCGCCATAATACCGGTCATAGGCATGGATCAATTCACCGACTTGGCCGCGCAGAGTCGCTGATGCGGGATTCATCTTGGCTTGTTCGATCGCCTCGGCCAAGCGCCATTTCAAATGTGCCACCAATTCCCGCAATTCTTGGGCGCGGCGGATTTCGCTGCTTAACTCCTGCCTCCGCTTGGTTTCGCCTTGGTAGCTAGCGCCCCATGTCAATTGCACGGGGAGCAAGTTGTAACCGGGGTAGATATAATTGGTAAGCATGGTTGCCTACTAGGTTCATGACATCTGGATTTAAGGTAATAATATTACCTAATATGCTAAAAGTCAATAATTATATAATGAATATTTGATGACAATGCCTACATTGTGTTGTCACAAGATGAGCTTAGTGCGGTCACTTTATGATTGTCATTCCGGCGAAAGCCGGAATCCAGGGGCTAAAAATCCTTATGCCAGCTTGTGGATCCCGGCTTTCGCCGGGATGACATCCCAAACACTTGTCTCATTTGTAAAGCAAAGGACAATGCCTATGTTTTAGGCATATTTTCCAATTCCGCCTTGGTCAGCACAAAGCGCCACATCCGGTCCAGTCCTTGTTTGATCCCAATTCTGGGGGTGGCGATGAAATCCAAACCTGTCCGCTCGCCTGTGGTCACATGAAATTGCGGATCGGTTGCAACATCGCGGCCGTGATCGGCCATGGATATACCAAACCCCCGGCATAATTTCCCCGGACCGTTTAAATGCATGCCATCATCCGCCCACACGCCGCGCAATAATACGGCACCTGGCACGCCCTCGGTGGCGGTAGTGATATTCATACAAAAATACATGCCATAAATCAGATAGACATAGGCATACCCAGCTGGGCCGAACATGATAGCATTGCGCTTGGTCATGCCGCGTGCGGCGTGGCTGGCCGGATCGTCGGTGCCGTGATAGGCTTCGGTTTCGGTGATAATGCCAGTGCGGGCATGATAGACCAGATTTTGGCCTAACATCTCCCGCGCCACCAGAAGCGTGTCGCGGGCGTAAAATGCACGATCCATAAGGCGCTTGCATTTGCCCATGGGCGTTGGTAGCATTTTTACGCCTATGGGGCAAACACCCGCCAATACCGGAGAAAACAAGATGTTAAAAGAATTTCGCGATTTCGCCATCAAGGGCAACGTGATCGACCTGGCTGTGGGCGTGGTGATCGGCGCGGCGTTTACCGCCATTGTCGGCTCGGTCGTGAATGATATTTTTAATCCGGTGATCGGCCTGTTGATTGGCGGGATCGATTTTTCGAATCTGTTTTTCACTCTCAAGGGCGAACATTTCAACACCCTGGCCGAAGCACAAAAAGCCGGCGCGGTGACTTTGAATATCGGTCTATTTTTAAATGCTGTCATCAAATTTCTGATCGTGGCATTTGTGATATTTCTGGTGGTCAAACAAATCAACCGCCTGAAACGCGAAGAAGCCGCCGCTCCACCACCACCCCCCGCACAAGAAGTATTGCTGCGTGAAATCCGCGATTTATTGGCAAAACGCTAACGCCTTGTAAGCAGCAAAAATACTGCGTTCTACCTAGTTAGTAAATTTTGCTTAGGTAATTTACCGCAAATACCCGGAAAAACATGTACATATAATTTTTGCGCTCCTTGATGTCTTTTGCTAACGATAATTATCCGTCAGCCAACGACCGGGGAACGCAATGAACAACGAAACGTTATTGGTATCCGCCCTTATTGCCGTGCCGACCTTACTATATGGCGGCAATCAGCTGAGGTTGGCGATTGCGCAAAAGATTATTGACACGGCGCTTGCCCCGTTTGAACAGCGGATTAAAAAATTCGAAGAAGATGAACTTATAACCGTCAAGCCGCACCAACTGGGCGATGGTAAGGTTCGTTTTGAAACTGAACTTAAAGCAAGCGATCATCGCATTTTCCATGCGCGCAAAACTGGCGTACCCTTCCAAGGAGAGTTGCCACAAAATTTTAATCCAAAATCAGGTCTGCGTCAGCAGGTCCAGAAAATGCTACACGATGTAAGAATTAGCTATCCTGTTTTTCTTACTACGGCCTTGGCTACAGATTTGGCAACAGATGCCATATTAAACCAGGCAATGCTGCGCGCGTTCCCGGCATCGGCCAAAGCGGCTGGGGTCGGCGAATTATCCGACGTTATGTTGGGGCCAGATTTGACAGAATTCATTGATCGAACCGGGGTCATTGATGCGGCAGCTGATATTGCCTCGGCCGCCGCGGGGGTGTTGGGCGAAACCCTGGTCGTCAGTACGGTTGAAACGGTGGCGGATTCGAACCTGGCGGTATTTTCGCTTGCCACGATTGCCGGTCGAGAGATTAAATTGATCAACGCCGGGCATTCCACACCCGGCGAAAGCGCACTATACGGAGTCCTTGATTATGGCGGCCGTTTGGCCGGCGGATGGATTGGGGGCAAAGTAGGTGCGATTGGTGGCGCGAAAGCAGGAACATTTTTAAACCCAGGTGGTGGGACTGGTGTTGGTGCACTAGTGGGAGGAGTTTTTGGCGCCATCGTAGGCGTGTGTACCGCCAAAGCCGTTTGGATAAAAGCATTAAAGGCCGAAATCAACAGTTTCGCAGCTGATTTTCAAACTACCGCTGCCACTGCCGCTACTGAAACACAAAAAAGCCTAAAGGAAATGGCGCAGAAAGTGCAAGCCGACGGCAAAAAGGCTTTTACGGCATATCAACAAATATTGCAGGCTTGTCCCGACATGCGTTGCGATGCAGCCATGGTTGATACGGCGCGCTTGTATGCCGCTGCCTACAATACGGACGTTAACAATGCGTTGGATGTCGCTTTTCAAAATCGGCGTGAGATCCTTAGCGCAATCGGCAGCTCTGCTCGGGGGCAACCGAATTTTTGGCACAACATCATCGGCGCCAACTGGATAGCGGCTGCGGAACAGCAGCTGGATAGCGCCCTTGATAAAAAAAGACAGGCATTGCGGCCGATCATCAAAGCTTCCAGTGAAGATGCGTTGACGCAGAAACCGGCACAATCACTGCAGTTTTTTATCGAATACGGGCACGTCAGCGGCGGGCAAACCGAACTCTTGTCAGCCGAGCTTGATACTAAGTTGGGCACTATGGCAGATACATTTAATACAACCGCCACCACTTGGGATACAGCATGTGGGAAAGCATGGGAAACAGCTGCCCACACAACGGCAGGCACGTTCAAAAAAGAACGCAAAAAAGTTGAAGACACTTATGATGGATTCCGCAAACGTTTGGAGCTTTTACGGCGAGCGATTCTCTCTAAATCGTGCCGTTTGAATCCGAACCTAATTTAGCATAACCTAGGTAACGGCCTCACCCATCAAATCATACTCATCCGCATCCGTGATTTTGACCGAGACGATTTGTCCGGGCAGATGACGTTTTTTGGATGTGATCACCACCTTGCCGTCAATATCCGGCGCATCGGCCATGGAGCGGCCAATGATGGTTCCTCCCGCAATATCGTCGATAATTACCTGTTGCGTGGTGCCGATTTTCGCACTCAATTTTTTGGCGCTGATTGCTTGCTGGGTCTGCATGAATTTGTGCCAGCGTTCTTCTTTGACCTCCTCGGGCACATGATCGGCGATTTCATTCGCTACCGCTCCCTTGACCGCTTCGTATTTGAAACAACCGACGCGGTCTAATTGCACTTCCTCGAGCCAATCCAACAGGATTTGAAAATCGTCGTCTGTCTCGCCGGGAAAGCCAACGATAAACGTCGAACGCACGGTCAAATCCGGCACTGCCTGCCGCCATTTTTTGATACGGTCGGTGACTTTTTCGGCGCTGGCCGGGCGTTTCATGGCGCGCAGCACATTGGGGGCGGCGTGTTGAAACGGAATATCCAAATACGGCAGGATTTTACCCGCCGCCATCAATTCCATCACCGCATCGACATGCGGATAGGGGTACACGTAATGCAGGCGGGTCCACACACCCAATTCCCCCAAAGCACGGCACAAATCGATAAACCGCGTTTGGTATTCGGTATCGCGCCAGCGCGATGCAGCATATTTGACATCAATGCCATAGGCCGATGTGTCTTGGGATATTACCAACAATTCCTTGACGCCGGATTTGACCAACGCCTCGGCCTCGGTCATCACCTCGGCCAAAGGTCGCGAGACCAAATCGCCGCGCAGCGCGGGGATAATGCAAAAACTGCACCGGTTATTGCAGCCTTCGGAGATTTTTAAATAGGCGTAATGACGCGGCGTCAATTTTACCCCGGCCGGCGGCACCAGATCCAAAAACGGATCGTGCGGTGGGGTGATCACTTTGTGAACCGCACCCATCACCGCTTCGTATTGATGGGGACCGGTAATATCCAGCACCTTGGGAAAGCGGGCGCGAATCACCTCGGGCTCTGCCCCCAAGCAACCGGTGACAATCACCTTGCCGTTTTCGGCCATCGCTTCGCCAATCGCGTCCAAGGATTCTTCGCGCGCGGAATCCAAAAACCCGCAGGTGTTGACCACCACCACATCCGCCCCATCATAAGAGGGGGCGATCTCGTACCCTTCGGTTTTCAATTGGGTGATAATGCGCTCGGAATCGACCAGCGCCTTGGCGCAACCGAGCGAGACCATGCCGACGCGCGGCGCGGGTTTGTTTCTGGTCTCCGAATCCATATTAGGTTTAGTCATAACATTCCTATGTCAATTAAGCCGCGCATCATAACGACAGCGCAACAAAGTTTCAAATTGTTTCACGTGAAACAATTTGGAATATAATTACAAAAACTTTCGGCGGATGTTAACCGTTGGGCGTTGGCCCAGATCGTCAAAATGGTTTTGCAACCATAATTCGCCCGTGTGATAGCCGATGGTAAACAACTCGTCGATAAAGCCGCGGTCGTTATTCAATTTGCTGCTGGCATCATAGGCGCGCAGTCTTTCTTCGGCATCGACCATATGCATATAAATCCGGCGGTATTTTTTTGGATCGAGTTTGTTGTCATTCAACAATCGTTGGACGAAATCGACTGCCCGCATTTCCAACATCAAAGTCGAATTAAAACTGATTTCATTCATGCGGTTGATGATATCGCGCGCATTGGCGGGCGTGCCGACCCGTTCCAACGGATTGATATTGACCAGCATCAAATCCGGCGAGGTCATCGTATCGTAAAGCGGCCATAACGGCGGATTGCCGACAAAGCCGCCATCCCAATACGGATCGCCGTCGATCTCGACCGCCTGAAACAGATACGGCAAACAGGCCGAGGCCAACAAGCTGTCCAAAGTGATTTCACGGCGCGGGAATACCCGCACCCGCCCCGTGCGCACGTTGGTCGCCGCGACAAATAATTGCAAGTGATCGGTTTTTTGAATCAACTCGAAATCAATATATTTTTTCAACAATTGGCGCAACGGATTGACGTTGAACGGATTCAATTGATACGGCGATAACGACCGGCTGAGTTGATCGAAAAATTGATATTGCGGCAATTGATCCAATTGCCAATGCAGCACATATTTCTCAACCAACGGATTGGTGAATGCGCCGAATCCCGGCATGGCCGCGATCCCATCCCAAAAACATTTCAAGGCGTCGCGCGCGCCATCGCGCCCGCCCTTCACCATGCCATGCGCCAACACCACCGCGTTCATAGCGCCAGCCGAGGTGCCGGAAATCCCCTCGATCCGCAGCCGGTCATCGGCCAATAGCCGGTCCAATACGCCCCAGGTATAGGCGCCATGCGCGCCGCCACCCTGTAACGCCAGGGAGATTGTTTTGACAGGTGAAGATTTTTTACGGGCAGTGCGGGCGGATTTAGTTTTTTTCATGCCGGGAATGTAGCATTCAGGCGGGCAAACGCCTATATGGAATGAATGCCAGATTTTTTTTCCATCATCGGCCGGGCGGAAATTTTTGGTGCCTTGGCGGTGATCGTCTCCGCGATCCGGTATGCAACGTATCTCCACGCCATGTATCGTGGAACGGCCAAGCCGCATGTCTTCAGCTGGTTCAATTGGGGCTTGTTGGTCGCCATTGGCGCGGTGGCGCAAATACACACGGGCGGCGGGCCATCGGTGTGGGCCTTGGTTACCGTATCGGCGATGTGTTTTTTCATCGCCGTGCTGGCGTTGTGGGTGGGCGAGAAAAACATCACCCGCAGCGATTGGGTGGCGTTTATCGGGGCCCTGATTGGTATCGCGGTGTGGCAAACCACCAATAATCCGATTGCCACCATCGCGCTGTTAATCGTGATCGACATCGCGTGTTACTACCCGACCTATCGCAAATCCTGGGCCGATCCGTGGGGCGAGCCGCCGGGATCGTATTTCTGGGCGGGGTTGCGGTATTTTTTGGCGCTGCTGGCCGTGCCGGAATTTGTGTGGGCGCAAATGTTTTATCCGATTTTCCTGATGCTGGGCGATTGGCTGTTTATGGGCTACATCATTTGGCGGCGCGCCGTTTTAACCAAGGTTAATGCCCCCGCCTATCCGCCCGCTTAGATTTATGCTATGCTGTGGCCATGAATTTCTTTGACCTCGAGAGTTGGGAATTATGGTCATACATTATGACCGTGATCGGCTTGCCATTCGCCATTTTGGTGTTCATGTGGGAACAGCGCAAAGAACGGGCGAATGAACAGGAAGAAATTTTCTCGGACATCGCGGATGAATACACTGAATTTTCCAAAATTCTGATCGAAAACGCGGATTTGCGGCTGTTATCCGGCCAGGGGGCCAGCGACGAACAGCTCAGTGATATTCAGCGGGAAAAGAAATTGGTTATTTTTGATATGCTGATTTCGATGCTGGAACGCGCTTATATCTTGATATACGAAGACGATATGGACAAACAAACGGCGCGGATGTGGGCGACGTGGGAAGATTATATCGATTTTTGGCTAAAACGTGACGATTTCCGCCGCGCCCTGCCCGAATTGCTGTTGGGCGAAGACCCCGATTTCGGCGAGTATATGCGCCGGAAAATGACTGTAGTTGGTGGGTAGTCGTCAGGCGATAGTCGAGAGGCGATAAGTATAGCCTTTTGATTTATAAATGAGGCACGTGCTTGAAATGTCATCCCGGCGAAGGCCGGGATCCACAAGCGGGCATAAGGATTTTTAGCCCCTGGATTCCGGCTTGCGCCGGAATGACATGGGCCTCTTTACGCGCGGCCGGGTCGGCAGTCGCCGCCCATTATCCCCCTTACCTCGCCCCTTGACCCCCTATGCCCTATCCCCTATACCCTATTCCCTATAAAGCGGATGGGTGGCAGAGTGGTCGAATGCGTCGCACTCGAAATGCGATATAGGGGCAACTCTATCGGGGGTTCGAATCCCTCCCCATCCGCCACTTTCTACAAATGCCCAAGGGGCATTTGTAGAAAGTGCTGATCGCGGAGCGGTGGATGCACCCCGCGGTTCGACAAATTGTCAGTAAGACAATTTGGATTCCGAGCAAAGCGAGGAACCCGTAGGGCGAGGGTCAGCAGACCCGAGTCTATCCCTCTCTATCCGCCATTATTTTTTGAAACCAACTTCATATATAATTTTGGAATGTCAAAAAAAGCCGCGCAGCTTCAATACCTTGCAAGGAAAGCTACGCACTTCGTACTTTTTGATTTGTGCGGCAAGGTGGCATGTAGAGGCTATTTTTGGTAGAATTTTATGGTAGCTCCGTATTGGTACGGAGCTTTTTTAGGCAATAGCTTTTTTGAATACCGCTGGGGGTAAGGGATGAAAAAATTTATTACATTATCGTTCACAGTTATCGTAGGCGTACTATCAATATTTTTATTTGCTGTGAACTTTTCCACTACAGAAACAAAATTTAAATGTATTGGGTCTATAAAAACAGACAAAGAAAATTCTCAAGATTTGACACTGTTTTTAAAGCTTCAAGAATACAGGTGGTGGGTTGGACTATGGAGTGATAGTGACGGTGCACTTAATATTGAAGTTCCAAATCAATGGGTGGATTACTATGGAGATTTAATAGAAGTTGGCGATCAGTTGCAGATAAACAGATATGGGAACATTCAAGGAAATTTCTCTAAGCTCAGTAAAGTTATTGCCCTAAAAACACATTTTGGATTTTATGACGGTATTTGTACAGAAGTTTAGTTAATCTGAAAAAGAGCTAACAACGAAGAATTCCCCAGACAATCCGTTTCGATCTGCAATACCCCATCCGATCTTATAATAAACTTGATCTCTTATCCGTTGATCTGAAACCTCGACGCCGACAGTGACCTTTGCAATATCCAGCACTTGATTATTCTGCTGTATCACCAGAGGGCAATCCTGGATAACCTTAGCGTACAGATGAAGGAAATACGTCCAGCTATCGGGATTTCCGGAGGTCAGATCGGGCAGATGATGCGATTGCAGAAATTCCGAAAGCTCTACCCTAAACTTTCTCATACCGGAAATATCCTCTATCTCCGAACGTAACGGGTGCGGAAGATCATAAAATTCAATCCCATCCCTGAATTGAATATGCGCTGCGTTAAAGGCGGTCAAAATCTTCTGGGCAAACGTTCCCTTA
>CANGQU010000004.1 GCA_947456345.1 Alphaproteobacteria bacterium
GACAGGCTGAATGCTGCCCGTGCCGGTAATGGTGCCAACCACCTGTAAATTAGAGGGGATGGTAGGTTGCGAGGCAAAGCCAGCAGCCGCCGTGAACCAGACAGCGCCTAGAACCAAAGCAAACATGGCAAAACGGGGAAATTTCATGCTTGAACACCAAAATGCAAAGAAGAGGCCAAATCTATACCCAATAATAGGTATAGGCGCAAGCCCATTCATTAATAAAGTTGTTTACAGATAGCCAAAGATTATGACCATTTTTTGTATAAACTGTCAGAAAAAAAATCTAGACGATATCGCAAACATCAAAATTAACCTAAGTCCCGGCCAAATCGGTCAAGCCATAAACGGCGCCCAGCATCGAAATCACGATAAAGGCGATCAAAATGCCCATGGTTAAAATAATGACCGGCCCCAAAATGGTGGTAAAGTTTTTGGCCCGCTGGGTTGTCTCATCTGCCAATTGCTGCCCGGCGCGGTCGCACATGGCATCAAGCCGCCCGGTTTCTTCGCCAATTGCCAGATAGCGCAAGACCAAGCTTGGAATATTGGGGATATGCCGCATGGCAGCACTCAGGGGGCGGCCGCGGCGCACTTCGTTTTGAATATCGCGCATGCGGTTTTTAATCATGCTGTTGCTGGATGCTCCCCCCGCCAGTTCCAAAGCCGCGATCAAGGGAACGCCGTTGCGCAATTGTACCGCCAAGAGCGAGAGGATTTGCGCCAGCGTCATTTTCAACAAATAACCGCCAATGCCGGGCAGGCGCAATTGTCGCTCGGCCCACCAGTTTTTCCAAGCAGGTGAACGGCGAATGCCGACATAAGTACCAAAACCACCAATCACCAATAACGCCAGCATGGTCCAGCCATGGGCCAATACCGCGTTGCTGAAGGCGAAAATAGCCCGTGCGTTCCATGACAACATCGCCGTGCGATCGGAGAATAATTCTTGAAAAGTTGGAATAACGTAAATCGACAATACCAAAATTGACACCACGCTCAAGATTACCAACATCGCCGGATAAAGCATGGCGGATTGGATATCGGCGCGCAATTTTTGCTGGCGCTGATAATGCTGCTCCAGGGTCAACAGCACGGCGGCTAATTGACCGCTAGCCTCCCCCGCCTGCAATACGGCCAGCGCCAAGGCGTCGCCGCAACCCAAATCCTGCAGGGCACGGGATAATTGCTGACCGCGCTTGACCCCCTCGCGCAGGTTTTGAATGAACACGCCATAGGCGGCATCGCCTGGCTCGTCGGCCAGAATTTGCAACGCACGATCGATGACGATCCCGCTATTGATCAAGGGACTTAATTGCGCGATCAAACGCGTCAGATATCGGCTGGGCAAGCGGCGTTGCGCGCTTAGATCGTGCTCGATCAAGATCAGGCGGCGGGCTTGGAGTTGCTTGGCCAGATCCTGGCTGTTGGCTGCCGTTTGCTGGCCTTCTTGGGTGCTGCCGTCGCGGGCATAGGCGGTGTAACGATAGAGCGGCATTAGCCGACCACCCGCAAAACTTCATCGATGGTGGTTTCGCCCATCAGCACGCGCGCCATACCGTCATTCATCATGGTGTGATAATCGCTGGCAGTGGCGGCAATCCGCTCGGCCGTGGGTTCGGACAAAATGGCGCTGCGCACCGCCGCATCGATGCGTAAAAATTCACAGATCGGCAAGCGGCCGCGATAACCGATCCCGCCGCAAACATCGCAACCCGCCGCTGCATAAATCTCGGCGCCCAACGGCAAACCGAATTTGTCATGCAACGTTGCATCCACGCGATGCGCACGGCGGCAATGCGGACATAGGCGGCGCAGCAAGCGCTGGCCGGTGACGGCGATCAAGGAGCTGGCCAGTAAATAATCCGCCACCCCCATATTCAACAGTCGCCCGATCGCGCCCACCGCGCTGTTGGTGTGGACGGTGGACAATACCAAGTGGCCAGTTAACGCCGCTTGGACGGCGATTTCGGCTGTGTCGCGGTCGCGGATTTCGCCCACCAAAATCACATCCGGATCGTGGCGTAAAATGGAACGCAGCGTGCTGGCAAAGGTCACGCCAATATCGGCGTTGACCGGAATTTGCGTAATGCCGGGAATATCGTATTCGACAGGATCTTCGACGGTGATGATTTTTTTCTCGCCATCAATGATATCGCGCAGGCCTGAATACAAAGTCGTGGTCTTACCCGAACCGGTCGGACCGGTGACTAGAATCAAGCCGTGCGATTTGCGCAATACTTCGCGCAGTTGCAAAGTGGCGGCCGGCGTAATGCCCAAGGCATCGAGCGACAATAATTGTTTTTTCTGATCCAGAAGGCGCATCGCTATATCTTCGCCAGACGTGGTGGGGATGGTGCTGACCCGGATATCCACATCCTTGCCGCCGCTTTTCAAACTGAATCGGCCATCTTGCGGCAAGCGGCGCTCGGCTATATCCAACTGCGATAAGATTTTGATCCGGCTGACGATGGCGGGATATTCCTCGGCCGTGGGCGCCGGGCGGGAATGCAGCACACCATCGACGCGATAGCGCAATTCGATTTTATGTTTCATCGGCTCCAAATGGATGTCCGATGCGCCCATTTTGATGCCGTTGATGATCATGTCGTTGACGTGACGGATGATCGGCGCTTCGAGCGCGAGATCCTTGAGATGCTCGATGTCCGAAACGTAATCGCCGCCCGATGTACCGTCATCGGTTAAATCGAAATGCGATTGCAGGCGGAATTGGATATCCCGCTCGGCCGCCAAGGCCAGCTTGCTGCCCGGCAGCAGCCGTTGCAGCAATTGGATCAAGCCATCATCTTCGGGCGATGGGATGACGACGGTGATGCCGTCCTCGGCCTGCACCGGCAAGATGCGGTTAAAGAGTAAAAAATCCTGGGCCAGGCCCAGATCGCTGGCGACTTCGCCACGGCCATTCCAGACCGGCAGCCCCGACAACTGGCTATAGGTTTGATAGAGCTGATCGTCGCTGAACACACCCATATCCAACAGCGTCGTACCCAGGCCACGACCGGTTTTGCCCGCCAAGCGCACGGCTTCGGCCAAAATGTCGGTGGGTACGATTTGCTGTTGTTCGATATACCGCTCGAGATTCAAAGCACGCCCCCAAACCTACCAATTGCCCAAATCAGCCGCATCGCCGACACCGCCTGGCTTACCATCGCTGCCAAGGCTGAATAAATCGTAATCCACGCCGCCCTTGTTGGCCGGGCGCTGATACTGATAATCGCCGCCCCACGGATCTTTGGGCAGTTGGCGTTTGGCCAAATAAGGGCCATTCCAATTGGTGGCAGTGGGCGGTTTGGCCACCAGCGCGTTTAACCCCTCGTCCTGCGCCGGATAACGGCCATTGTCCAAGCGATACGCATCCAACGCCCGCGAGAGCAATTCGATTTGCGTTTTAGCGGCTTTGACTTCCGATGCCGCGACTTGGCCAAACAGACGCGGCGCTACCAGCGCCACCAGCAAGGCGATGATGGCCATAACCACCAGCAATTCGATCAAGGTAAAGCCGGCTTGGCGGTTAGTGGTTCGGCGAGTGCGCAAGGTTTGCATAAGACCTCTTGGGAAAATTAGGGGGTTTTGAATTCGATGCCGCCGTGAAACGGATTAATGACCACTTGATATGCCCAGCGTTCCAACAAACCCGGCGGTTTTTGCATCAATTTGAAATCCGCCGCGATTGCAGAACCGTTGGGATAAAAAATCGTGATTAATTGCTTATCTAGATACCCGGTTTTGGCTGGGCGGGAAAGGTTTAAATAGGCGTCGGGCGGCAGATCGAATGTCGCCTCGCCCGGCTCGGTGAACAGAGTATTGCCGCGCCAAAATACCCGCACCGCCTTGCCGGATTGCTGCGCTTGGGTATGTTGTTGTTGCAAAAATTCAATCAGCGGCGGAATCGGCGCGCGCGCGGGCAGCGACAGGCTTGGGACAATCAAGGCCGCCGCGAGACCCATGATGGTGATTACCACCAGCATCTCCAAAAGGGTAAAGCCGCGGGCGGCAGCCAAACGCATGCAACAGCTCCGTTCGTTTTTATTGGGCATGGGCGAAACTTGGGGGTACTATAGAATCTTACGGTAAAGGAGACAACCATATGCAGCGAGTGTTTTTTTTAGCCCTGTTGGGAATTTTGGTCCAACCGCTCGGCGCTCACGCGCAGACCGTGCCATTTAACTTGGTCAAGCAATGGGAATTGTTGCCCAATGAATCCTTGGCCAGCCTAACAGCGCGCTCGGGCATTGCCGTGGTGGGCACCGATATGAGCCGCCTCGATCCCGGTATGATTGTGAATGTGGTGTATTTACAGGCCAATGTCGAACCGCGCGGGATGTATCGTTGCGTCGAATACACGCGCGAATGGCAGATGGAAACCATTCAAACCAATTGTTACGCCGCCGTCACCCCGGTCAAGACGAAGTAAGGTGATAGGTGATAGGGCATAGGGGATAGAAAAATCCTATAACCTATGCCCTAATAAAAAAGGGCGGGGATACCCCGCCCTTTTTCGCATTTCTGCCCAAAGCTCTTAGTGAGCTGGCTTTTCAGCCGGAATGGACGAGGTGCTCGAAGCAACCGACCAACCGGGGATGCTGGCGCCGTTCAAATCGCCGGCTTTTTTGTCCATCGAGTAGGTGTACAACGGCTTGCCGTTGAATGCCCACTGATTGCCATTGATGATGGTGAACTGGCCAGTTGCTTTATCGGTGCTGCTGGCGGCCAAAGCTGGCCACATTTTGCTGCAAGCGCCGGTGCAATTCGATTTGCCAGCTTCGTCTTTGGCGAAGGTGTAGATGGTCAAACCAGAAGCGGTCGCGAAGTATTCGCCTTTCGGACCGGACAAGGTTTTCAGACCAGAAGGCAAGGTCTCGCTGCTGGCGGATTTGCTAGCAGAAGAAGAAGTGGTGGTGGTCGAAGCAGTCGACGGGGTCGCGCTGGTCGAGGTGGCCGACGGAGCCGATGCAGTCGAAGAGGTCGACGAAGTCGAGCTGGTCGAGGTGGTCGACTTGGTGGTGGTGGACTCCGAAGCTTTCATGGCTTCGTGCTTGGCCGGGGCCGGGGTGGTGGTCGAAGACTTGGTGGCTTCATTGGCGATCGCCGGGGCGGCAGCCAATACAGCCATAACGAATAGTGCGAAAAACTTTTTCATGCTAAACTCCGTATGGAAAAAGAACTTGGTTGAAACTAGATTTGTAGTTGTGCCAAGAATTTGCGGCTAAAAAAAGGCTAAATCGGGCTTTGTGCATTTTATCCCACGAAGTGTTCCACAACCCCAACACCCATACCCCCATAATGAAGCCGCAATTTCGCACCATATTGGGGTGGTAATTTTTTTAAAACATGATCCGGATATGCTATAAAATTTTGGAAATTCAACTATTTACGGAGATTTTATGCCCGCTAAAATAGCTCTTGTGGATGACGATCAGAATTTTTTGACCTCGCTGTCGATGGCGCTCAGCCTCGAGGGATTTGAAGTTACAACCTATAATGACGGCCAGGCGGCATTGAGCGGATTGGCCCAAAAACCGGCCGATCTGGCGATTTTAGATATCAAAATGCCGCGCATGGACGGGTTCGAGTTATTGGTAAAACTGCGCAAACAATCTGGCTTGCCGGTGATTTTCCTCACCTCCAAAGACGAAGAAATCGACGAGGTAATCGGCCTTAGATCCGGGGCCGATGATTATATCCGCAAGCCCGTAGCGCAACGCGTGCTGCTGGAACGTATCCGTACCTTGCTGCGGCGGCAAAAGCCCGGCCCGGCCACCAGCGCCGCCAAAGAGACCATGGTGCAGCGGGGCGAGCTTATACTGGATAGCGAAAAGCATCTTTGTACCTGGCGCGGGCAAGCAGTGGATTTAACGGTGACCGAATTTTTGCTGCTCCAAGCCTTGGCGGTGCGGCCAGGCCATGTCAAAAACCGCGACAATCTGATCGACGCCGCTTATGGCGAGAACATCTATGTGGATGACCGCACGATTGATTCCCACATCAAACGCATGCGCCGTAAATTCCGCGAAATTGACGATGAATTCAATCACATCGAAACCTTGTATGGTGTCGGTTACCGTTACAAGGAATAGCTCGACTATGATTCTATCCCGCGATATCCTCGGTTGATGCGCATATCCACAATCACACGATGGCGGCGATGGGCGCGAACAAGGCGGCCCGGACTGGGGCGCTTTCGCCTGTCGCCTTTGACCAAACGCATTTTGGCCGTGAACGCCATTTCGCTGCTGGTGCTGTTGGCGGGGTTATTATATGTCGATCAATACCGCAAAAGCCTGTTACGCAACGAAATCGAAACCATGCAAAGCCAGGCGCGGCTATTGGCCGATGTGTTGGGCGAGGTGGCGTTCGAACAATCCGCCGACGGCCAAACGCTGTTGCGCCCGCAAGCGACCCGCGATTTAATCCGCCGCATCCTGACCCCCAGCATGGTCAGGGCGCGGGTATTTGACCGCTTTGGTAATGTGATCGTCGACAGCCGCAGCTTGGGCGGGCGCAAAGGCCGCCGCAACAGCATCGTGCAAATCGAAACCTTGGACAGAAAGCAGCAGCGGCAGACAACGCCGCTACAGTTTTTGGGCGAGGCGCTGGACGAATTTGGCATGCAAACGGCCTGGTCGTGGCGGCGGCTGCCGGCTTATGTCGAATCCAATCCGACACGTGCCAAGGATTATTCCGAAGTGATCCAGGCGATGGGCGGCGAGAGCGGCAGCATGGTGCGCCGCTTGGAAAACGAGGGTGATTTGATCCTGACCGTCGCCGTGCCGATCCAACATTACCGCCAGGTACTTG
Organism: Alphaproteobacteria bacterium; assembly: GCA_947456345.1. Classification (GTDB taxonomy): domain Bacteria; phylum Pseudomonadota; class Alphaproteobacteria; order SHNJ01; family SHNJ01; genus CANGQU01. Next base: position 6,820 of record CANGQU010000004.1, read on the forward strand.
GCGTGATGTTGGTCTCGAAAACAGGCGAGCATATCGAGGCGGTGATGGGCGAAATCTGGGCCGCCATTTTAAAAATATTTTTATTCGCACTGTTGGTCACCGCCGCCTTGTCGGTGTATTTGGCCAGCACCCTGTCGCGGCCGATTCTGCGCCTGGCCGATGCGGCCAAACGCATGCGGCAATCGCGCAACCGCGCCATCGCCATCCCCGATCTTAGCCGCCGTCAGGATGAAATCGGCGAATTGTCGATTGCGCTGCGCGAATTGACCAGGGCGTTGTGGGACCGGCTGGATGCGATCGAACATTTCGCCGCCGATGTGGCGCATGAAATCAAAAATCCACTCAATTCCTTGCGCAGCGCGGTTGAAACCGCCGCCCGCATCGCCGACCCCACAAAGCAAAAACAATTGCTGGCGATTATTTTGGATGATGTGCAGCGTCTGGATCGTTTGATTACCGATATTGCCGAAGCCTCGCGCGTCGATTCCGACATTTCCAAGGCCGACACTAAACATTTTGATGCCATCGAATTACTGGCGCAGATTATTGGCGCATACCGCCCTACCGCCTTGCAACGCCAGGTGCGCATTGAATTATTCGCCGATCCGACCGATACCTGCATGTTGAACGGCGTGCCCAGTCGGATGGTGCAGGTCGTACGCAATTTGTTAGATAACGCGCTGTCATTCTCCCCGCGCGATGGGGTGATCGGCGTGACCATGCAACCGATGCCTGGGCAATTACATATTGCCATCACCGATCAAGGGCCGGGTATCCCGCCGGATCGGTTGGATAAAATATTCGACCGGTTTTATACCGATCGTCCATCGGGCGAAAAATTCGGCCTGCATTCCGGCTTGGGCCTATCCATTTCGCGCCAAGTAATTGTGGCGATGGGCGGCACGTTGCAGGCGGAAAACATTATCGGGGCGGATGGCAAAATCACCGGTGCAAGGTTTATCATTACCTTGCCCAGGGCTTAGCGCCAAACCAAGGCTGGTTTTTTTACATCTTCTAGGTTAGAGTTGGTTTCTATAAACTGCACCCTAACCCCCATAATAAAAATCATGATCGGCATTGTTATCGTCGCCCACGGCAATCTGGCTCAGGAATTCATCACCGTGCTGACGCAAATCGTCGGCCCGCAAGACGCCATCGCTGCCGTCGGCATGCTGCCGGCCGACAATATGGAAGAGCGCCGGATTGAGATCAGCAAACAGATCGAGGCAACCGATCAAGGCAACGGCGTCATCGTCTTGACCGATATGTTTGGCGGCACGCCGTCCAATTTGGCCATTTCACTGCTGGAAAAACGCAATATCGAGGTGATCGCGGGCCTGAATTTGCCGATGCTGATCAAATTGGCGGGATTGCGCAACACGGCCGATATGAAGACCGCGGTGCGCGAAACCCAAGAAGCTGGTCGCCGTTATATCCATGTCGCCTCGCAGATTTTAGGGGCGGCGTAAGACCAGTTACGGTTGACGGTTTTGTGATCAACTTATGAAAAAAGGTTATGTGTATATACTGGCCAGCAAAAAGAATGGGACCTTGTATGTGGGCGTTACCAATGATTTGATACGGCGAGTTTATGAACACCAACATGCTTTGGTCGATGGTTTTACCAAACGCTACAAAGTTAAAGTCTTGGTTTATTTCGAAATCCATGATTCCATCGAAGCCGCAATTCAACGCGAGCGAAACATCAAAGAGTGGAAAAGACCCTGGAAAATCGATTTGATCGAGAAAGATAACAAAGATTGGTTAGACCTTTATCCCACTCTGTTCTAAGAATGATGTCATACCGGCGCAAGCCGGTATCCATAGAATCTAACCATGGACCCCGGCTTTCGCCGGGGTGACAAACGCATAAAAAATTGAGCATGCACAACAACCACACCAAAACCGTCATCATCACCAATCAACGCGGGCTGCATGCCCGGGCGGCAGCGAAATTCGTGCAAATGGCCGAAAAATTCACATCCAAAATCACCGTCCAGCACAAGGATATCGGCGTATGCGGTAAATCGATCTTGGATTTGCTGCTGCTGGCCGCCAGCCCGGGCAGCACGATTGCCATCACCGCCGACGGGGCGGATGCGGCCCAGGCCCTAGCTGCGTTGAGCGATCTGGTCGAGCAGAAATTCGGGGAAGAATAGTTTTTATTTCTCGCCATCCTATACGCTGTACGCTATACGCTATACGCTATACGCTTCTACCCCATAACACCCGGAGCAAACTATGTCCCACCCCGCCATTAAATCCGCCACCACCGATTATAAAGTAGCTGACATCAAATTGGCCGAATGGGGCCGCAAAGAAATTTCGATCGCCGAATCCGAAATGCCGGGCTTGATGGCGCTGCGCGAAGAATACGGCAAATCGCAGCCGTTGCGCGGCGCACGTATCGTCGGTTGCTTGCACATGACCATTCAAACCGCCGTGCTGATTGAAACCTTGACCGCGCTGGGCGCATCGGTGCGCTGGTCGTCGTGCAACATTTTCTCCACCCAGGATCAAGCCGCGGCGGCGATTGCCGCCACCGGCGTGCCGGTGTTCGCTTGGAAAGGCGAGAGCGAACAAGAATACGAATGGTGCATCGAGCAAACCATCCAAGGGCCAAATGGCTGGTCGCCCAACATGATTTTGGATGATGGCGGCGATTTGACCCGCATCATGCACGAAAAATATCCGCAATTGATGAAGGATATCCGCGGCGTGTCCGAGGAAACGACCACTGGCGTCCACCGTCTGCATGAAATGGAGAAAAAGGGCAAACTGGTTGTCCCCGCGATCAACGTCAACGATTCGGTGACCAAATCCAAATTCGACAATTTGTACGGCTGCCGCGAATCGCTGGTGGACGGCATTAAACGCGCCACCGACGTGATGCTGGCCGGCAAGGTTGGCGTAGTGCTTGGTTTCGGCGATGTGGGCAAGGGTTCGGCGGCGGGCTTGCGCTCCCAAGGTGCCCGCGTCATCGTCACCGAAATCGATCCCATTTGCGCGCTGCAAGCGGCGATGGAAGGTTATCAGGTACTCACCATGGAACAGGCCGCGCCGTTGGGCGATGTGTTCGTTACCGCCACCGGCAATTTGGATGTGATCACGCTCGATCACATGCGCGCCATGAAAGACCGGGCAATTGTGTGCAATATCGGCCATTTCGACAACGAAATCCAAATCGCCAGCTTGCAAAACATGAAATGGAACGAGATCAAACCCCAAGTGGACGAAGTAACCTTCCCCGATGGCAAACGCTTGATCGTTCTGGCCAAGGGCCGCCTGGTAAACCTGGGCTGCGCTACCGGTCATCCCAGCTTTGTGATGTCCACATCCTTTAGCAACCAAGTTTTGGCGCAAATCGAATTGTGGAATAACCACAAATCGTATCAAAACAAAGTATACAAATTGCCCAAACATTTGGATGAAAAAGTCGCCCGTCTGCATTTGGCAAAATTGGGCGTGCATTTAACCGAATTGAGCAAATCACAAGCCGAATATCTGGGCGTTGCCCAGGAAGGGCCTTTCAAACCGGAGGCGTATCGGTACTAGGTCCCGTATAGCCTCACTGCGACAAAGCGGGCGGATTTTCCGCCCGCTTTTTTTGCGGCCATCGGCCAAGTTTCGGCACATACCACTACTCGCCAACCAATTACCGCCCCTATCCGCGCAACCCCTTGCCCCGATACAGGGGGTATGGTCTATAATCAACGGCATGAATCTGGTGATTGAACCCGCGCATTTACTGATTGGCGGCGCTTTGGGCGCTAGTATATCGGGTTTGGTTTTTTGGGGCTTGTACCGCTTTAATTGGGCGGGGCGGTTGCAAAAAGCGCAATCCCGGCTAAACTATTTAGAAAAATCCGCCCGTCTGCTCGAAGCCAGCATCAATCAGCACAGCGACGGCGTGCTGCTCTGGCCCGCCGATAGCAGCGACGAAGTCGCCTCGCGGCAATTGCATGAAATTTTGAACATCCCGCTGTCGATGCGCAAAGTGGGCCTGATCGACGTGCTGAATTTATTCGATGGCTCGGCCCGTTTGGAATTGGATTCGCATGTCCGTGGCCTGCGCGCCAATGGCGAGGGTTTTCGTTTAACTGTCACCAGCCAGCGCAGCAAGCGCAGTTTCGGCATAACCGGCCAACGCCTGTTAAGCGAAAAAGGCATGTATTTGGGCGACATTCTGCGCCTGCGCGACCGCACCGATGAATTGACTGAACAATCGCGCTTGCAGTCCGAGGTGAAAACGCTGGGCGCCGAGGCGCGCCGATTGCGCGATGTGTTCGACACCTTGCCGATCCCGATCTGGCAGCGCGCCAATGATCTGAGCATCGTTTATTGCAACAAGGCCTATAAGCACGCGGTCGAGGGCGATCCGACCCAGGCACAGGCGCATATTGCGAAAAAATTCGAAATCGCCGCCGGCGCTTTGGGCGCGGATGGCCGGGCATTGGCGCAAAAAGCCGCCAACACCAACAAAGCGCTGAGCGAAAAACATTACATCGTCATGGGCGGCAGCCGCCGTCTGGTCGAATTGCATGAAATCCCCCTTAGCGGCAACAGTATTGCGGGCGGCTTGGCAGGCTGCGCGTTGGATTATTCGCTGTTGGATGAAACCAAGCGCGAGCTGGAACGCCAAGACACCGCCCAGGGCGATTTGCTGGAAACATTGGATTCGGCCATTGCGATTTTCGGCACCGACCGCCGCCTGCGGTTTTACAACACGGCGCTGGCCGAATTGATGAAGCTCGAGGCGACATGGCTCAATACCAAACCCGATTTGGGCGAAGTGATCGAGGCAATGCGTGAACGCCGCCAATTGCCAGAAGCCGCCAATTTCCCCGAATATAAAAAATCCTGGCTGGATTTGTTTACAACGCTGATCGAGCCGCGCGACGAGCTGTTGCACCTGCCAGATGGCCGCACCTGGCGCTGGAATACCTCACCGCACCCGTTGGGTGGCCTCGTGTTTATTTTCGACGATGTCACTGATCGCTACCGACTCGAGGCATCGCATAACATGCTATCCGCCGTGCAGCGGGAAACCATCGATAATCTATACGAAGCCGTGGCCGTGTTCGGCGCGGATGGGCGGTTAAAACTGCACAATCCGGAATTTTTAAAACTATGGCAGATCGCGCCAACGCAGGTCGAGAACGAACCGCATCTATCCGAAGTGTTCGGCAATACCCAGCAATATTTCACCAGCCCCCAGGCCTGGACCGATTTCAAGGTACGCCTGTTGCAGCGTTTGAACAACCACGACGCTGATAGCGGGCGAATGGAACGCGCGGACAACACCGTATTATCCTATTCCATCGTACCGCTGCCCGATGGCGGATCGTTATTTTCCTATGTCAACGTCACCGATTCGGTGAATATCGAAAAAGCCTTGGTTGAACGCACCCGCGCCCTCGAAGCCGCCGATCAATTGAAATCCGAATTCATCGCCAACGTGTCGTATGGGTTGCGCGCGCCCTTGACCTCGATCATCGGTTTTGGCGAGATTTTACAGAACAATTATTTCGGCACTCTGAACGCCAAACAGGCGGAGTATACGGGTGGCATCCTCGAAGCGTCGCAAAAATTGCTGAACCTGATCAACGATATTTTGGATTTGGCGACCATCGAGGCGGGGTACATGACCCTGCAAAACAGCTCGTTCGATATTCACGCTATGTTGACTTCGGTGATCAATTATGTGCGCGACCGCGCCGCCAACCAGGGTTTAGAATTGGCATTCGATTGCCC
>CANGQU010000005.1 GCA_947456345.1 Alphaproteobacteria bacterium
GAACATCTTGATAGGCGCCCCGCAGCGCACCATAAAGCTGTTTGTCACGCACCGGGCGGCCGTTGACGGTAAAATATTGCATTTGCGCATTGCCGCGGGAAAAACTGGCGCGGCTGATCATCCCATAAACACGGATGCCATCGCGTGCAGCGTCGATTTCTGCTGCGGCTTGGGCAAATTCATTGCCTAATACGGCGCGCACTCGGGATTGGATTTGTGAGAATAAATCGGCCGTGGTTACGGGATAGTTGGCGATAACCCCATCCTCGTCGGCGATGCTAAACCCGGTTTGCGGATTGGCCAGGGCCAAGCGGCGCAGCATATCCAGAATTTGTGCCGTCTCGGCACCCGGGGTTTTCATGAATTTCAATCGCGCCGGGGTGGCGTAAAATAAATCGCGCACCTCGATACTGGTGCCATTCGGATGTGCGGTTGGCATAGCCTCGGCGATATTGCCACCTTCGCTTTGCACCGACCAACCATGGGGATCATCGGCGCGTTTGCTCTGTAATACGACGCGCGCGATCGAGGCGATGGCTGGCAAAGCCTCGCCACGAAAACCCAAATGCTGGATACTGCTCACATCATCCTCGGGCAATTTGGATGTGGCGTGCCGTTCTAACGCTAGACGCAATTCATCGGCGCTCATGCCCGATCCGTCGTCACGCACCAAAATACGGCTTAAACCGCCACCGGCGATATGCACCGCAATTTCCTTGGCACCCGCGTCGATGGAGTTTTCCACCAATTCTTTGACGACCGAGGACGGGCGTTCCACCACCTCGCCGGCGGCGATTTGGTTGACGATATGCGGCGGCAGGATGCGGATGGGCATATAATGTTAGGCGGCGATTTGCTGCATGTATTCGCGGGTCAGGATTTTGCCCTCTTCGACTGCTGGTTGATCGAATGGATTTACCCCCAGCAAAGCTGCGGTCAAAATCGTTTCCAGCATATAATGCATATACAGCCCGCCCAAAGCGGTTTCATCCAGCACCGGCATATGACAGACGCGCAACGGACAGCCCCGGTTTTGCAGTGTCTGTGCGGTGGCGCGCGCCTCGGCCAGCAATAAATCGCCCATGCTGCGATTATACAAATATTCTAAAGCCGGATCGGGCGTTGTGGGCGGGGTAATGGCCGCACCGTTGCGGGCAGTGTCCAAAATAAACAGCGTGAAAAATTTATCGCGCGGCCCATCCAGATATAATTGCAATTGGCTGTGTTGATCGACCGTGCCCAAGGCTGCCAGCGGGGTGATGCCGCGCCCCTGTTTGCCTAGGCTTTCCGCCCATAATTGTTGATACCAGGCGGCAAAAAACCGCAAGCGGTCGACATAGGGCATGACCACATGTTGGGTGATGCCCTGTGTCAGTAGGGTTTTGGCGATCGCGGCCCCGGCAGCGGATGGAATTTTGGCCAAATCGGTTGTGCTTAATGCTTGTTGTAATACCGATGCTGCGCCCTGGCGCAATTTATCGGCTGATAATCCCGCCAATAGCACCGGCAACATGCCAACGTTGGAGAAAATGGAATACCGCCCGCCGACTTTTGGATCATGGGCCAGGATTTTACACCCCAGTTGCTGGCCCAGGCGGCGCAGCGGGTTGTCGGTGGGTTCGGTCAGAATCAAAATTTGCAGAGGCCACGCCACGCGCGGCAGCCAGGATAACAACATGTGCAATTGGCACAATGTTTCCGCCGTCTGCCCGGATTTGGAAATGGCGATAATACCCGTCGTGGCGGGATCGATAACGCTGCGCAAAGCAGCGAAGCTGTGTGGATCGACATTATCCATAAAATGCAATTTTGGGCCGCTTCTGGGGCCGAATCCGGCATCTGCCAACGCATAGGCCGATTTGCCGCCCAAGGATGATCCGCCCGTGCCCAAAATCACGATGTCGCGGAATTTTTGCCGCCATTCGCTGGCGATTGCGGATAATTCCGGCAAATCCGTTTGAGTTTGCGCCCAGCCCAGAATCGGCAAGCTGCCGCCAGCCAGATCGGTCTTGATCTTGGCCAAAGCATTTTGCACCGCGGGCAATGCATCGCGCCAGTTTTGGCCAATATCAGCGGGTAGGTGAAGTTGGAATTGCATCGTTCTGCTCTTTGGGTGATGAGGAAAATTCGGCGCCGACAATGGCGATCAACAAATGTTCGGGGTTGAAGTATTTTTTGGCTGCCGCCACTACCGCCGCGTGATCTACCGCGCGCAACAAATCGTTGCGGCGTTCGAGGAAATCTGCGCCCAAATTGTCTTCTTGCATGGACATCAGTATTTCGGCCAAGCGCGGCGTCGAGCTAAAGCGCAAGGGGAATGAGCCCAGCAAATATTCCTTGGCCTGATCGACTTCGGCCGGGGTGATCGTGTTTGGAAAATCGCGCCAGATTTGTTGCAACAATTGCAACGTCTGGGCAAAACGGTCCTGGCGGGTTGCAACCGAACCCTGAATTGTGCCCGCATAGCGGCGCGGAGAGAGGTAACTGCCGATGCCATAGGTCAAGCCGCGCTTCTCGCGGATTTCGGTCGTGAGGCGTGAGGAGAATCCGCCACCACCTAAAATATGATTGGCGACGGTCAAGGGATAGAAATCGGGATCGTTGCGTTTAACCCCGGGCTGGCCAAACACGGCAACGGTTTGCGGCACGTCCATGGTCTGATTGATCGTGACCATGCGCGTTTGGGCGGGTGTATAATCCGCCACGGGCGATGGGGTTTGCCCGGGCGGCATAAAGCCAAATGCTTGATCCAGCATTGGCCCAAGTTCACTTGGGCTAATCGCACCCGCGACACCGATGCGCAATTGGCCGCGTCGCCACATTTTTTCCATGGCTTGGCGCATATCTGCGGTCGTAATCGCGCTGAGCGATTTTTGATCGGCGCTGCGCCCATACACGTGGGCGGAGAAATATTTCGCATTCCACAATTCGCCCGCAATCGTGGCCGGATCGCCGCGCGATTCCTGATAGGCCGCAAGCATTTGCGCGCGCACGCGTTTTACCGCTTCGGGCGCGAAGCTGGGGGCGGCAAGCGCCTGGCGCAATAACGCCACCGCCGCCGGGCAATTTTCGGCCAAGCAGCGCAGGCTGCCGCGCAAATAATCGTCATCCGCGCCAAAGGACAAATCCGCCGCCAAATCCTGCAATTTTTCGGCAAAGGTCGCCGCATCATCGCTGCCCGAACCTTCGCTCAGCATCGCTGCCAAAAAACCGGCCGTGCCGGATTTATCGGCCGGATCGAATCCCGCCCCGCCGGTCATAGAGAATTGCCAAGCAACGATGGGCAGGGTGTGATCCTCGATCAGCCAGGCCTCGATCCCGCTTGGGCTATGGACGATTTGTACCGCGGGCGCGGCCCATGCGGCCCAAGCCCATAACCAACAAAACAAAATGGCGGCGATTTTTTTCATCGTATGGCCCCATCGGCAATGGCAGCGGGCAGCAGCCAACCCTGTACGGTGTTTTTCTCGGCCAGAATCATTTGCAAATCGGTTTGCAAATGGGCGGGCGTGATCGCGTTGATCGCCTCATCCCAGTTGTCGATTTGATCCAAGCCCGTGCGCACATCGTCATAGCGATGCAGGATTTCGCCCGCGACATAGGCGAGGTGGAAATTACTGTCCTGCGCGAAAATGAAGCTGGCGATAAATTGTTTTTTTGCGCGCTCGACTACTGTTTTGGGCAGTGGCGCTTTGGCCAGCGATGTTAGATACTCATCCGCTGCCACAACCAGTTTTTCGCTTTTGGTTTTGCCATTGGGCACAAGGCTAAGGCTCCAGGTGCTATAGCCGGATTTAACGCCGTCATATCCGATTCCGGCTGACAGGGCCAGTTTGCGGCGTTCTACCAATTCCTTGTATAACAACCCATCGCGGCCGCCGCCCAAAATTTGCGCCAATAATTCCAAGCGCAGGCTAGCCTGCCAATCCGCTGTGACTTGGCCGGGCAGCGATTGGTAGCGGCTGGGCGCCATGGTTAAACGCAGGAATTGCGGCTGGCGTACACGCGCATCGCTGTAATCGACAATGCGCTGTACGCGTTGCATCGGCTCGGCTGTGATCGGGCGGGGTGGGGCGGTAATGGGCGCGATGGTGCCGAAATATTTTTCGATCATGGGCCGCGCCTGGGCCAGGGTAATATCGCCCGCCAAAATCAGCAGCGCGTTATTCGGCCCATAATGTTGCCGGTACCAATTTTGCAAATCGGCCAGGGTATAGTTTTCGATATCCTCGCGCCAACCGATGATCGGGCGGCCATAGGGGTGGTTGCGGTAAAGCGCCGCGTTCATTTCCTCGAACCAAATGGCGTCGGGATTATTGTCGGTGCGCGATTTGCGTTCTTCGATCACCACTTGGCGCTCAGCGGAAAATTCTTGGGCATCGAATTGCAAATTTTGCATCCGATCCGCTTCGAGGCGCAGGGTCAGGGGCAATTGTTCGACCGCAATGGTTTGGAAATAGGCGGTAAAATCAACGGTAGTGAAAGCGTTTTCATTCCCACCCGCTCGGGCGATGGTTTCGGAAAATTTTCCGGCGGGCACATCCGGTGTGCCCTTGAACATCATATGTTCCAGCATGTGGGATAAGCCGGATTTTCCCGATGGCTCATCGATTGCGCCCACCCGGTACCAGACCATTTGCGTCACAATCGGTGCGCGGTGATTGGGCAGGACAACGATTTGCAGCCCGTTATCCAACCGCCCTGTTTCGATGGTTAGGGCATGGGCGGGTGTAAGCAGGCATAACCAGATAATCATCCCCCACAGCAATTTTTCGATGCATACTGAGCGCACAGCATGCGGCCATACTTTCTCCTCCCCCCTTGTGGGGGAGGTTGGGTGGGGGGTAGTGGTCAGAGGATAAACTATACTATTCAATAACGTGCGGCGTTTGACCAAGCTAACCCCCTCCCTGGCCCTCCCCACAAGGGGGAGGGGACTTTTTTTCTCATAAAACGCATCTTAGCGGCTGAACAATCCGGGCCGCTTGATTTCGATCATCGGCGTTTGTCCAGTCGTGATCGGCTGACCCTTGTCTTGATTGGTTTCAATCCGTGCTCGCTCGGCCGCGGGATCGACGATGCGGGCGGGGGTGAATTTGCGGATGCGATCCAATAATGTCTTGTTCGCGTTCTCCAGCTGGGCGGTTTCGCGCTCGACGAGGGTGCGAATATTCGGATCAGCCTTGTCCGCCCCCGCTTGTTGTAAAAATTTCTGGGCGGCGGTGGTGGCCTGGGGTGCTGGGGGTGCGGTGTCACCCAATAACGCCGTCTGCGCGCTGCGTTGCGGTATGGCAGTATCGGTTGGTGTTTGGCCCGGCGCGGGTGGGCGCAAATTGAAATCGGGCGGCAAAGTTAGTGGCGCGCGCGATACCACGCGGAATTCATCCGGTGCTTGGCGGTTTAAACCCAAAGTATCCTTCACCCCGCCGCAAGCCGACAGGGTAAAAAATCCCAAGAGGATCATCGAAAATCGAAAATGCCGCATGTTAATCCTTTGGCAGTTATGGCGCCGGTTTGGGTTGTCTAAGCGCCAAGTATAGCAAAATTATGACGCCGCACACAATCGCCGCATCAGCCACGTTGAATGCGGGCCAGTGATAGCCGAAAAGGTGAAAATCGAAAAAATCCCGCACCGCACCGAATGTAGCGCGATCATAGATATTGCCCAAGGCCCCGCCCAACACCAGGCCACAGGCCAAAGCCGTGCCCCGATCCCGCGCCGTCCATAACCAATAGGCGACCACACCCGTAATCGCCGCCGTGATGATTAGCAATTTCAGCCATTGCCATTCCGCCTCGGCCCGCAGCAAGCCAAACGACACGCCGTAATTCCACACCGCAGTAAGGTTGAAAAAATCCGTCACCACGATCCGGGTCGGTGGGTTGAACAGAAAACTGTAAAAATACGCCTTGGTCGCCAAATCCAGCGTCAGCACTATAACCGCCGCAATCAGGCCCAGGCGGTGATAGGTAGTAAGGGTAAGGCGGGGCATGATTCGGTTCCTAATTCGCGGGGAGTTGGTAGGGTTTGGCGGGACCAAAAGACGGCATCTGATATTTGGCTAATAATTTTTCAGCAGTTTTATTTGCCTGCATTACCAGGATTGCATTGTTGATGAGAGTTAAGAACGCATGCTCGCCAATTTTTACCGCATGGACTTCGGGATTGGTGTTGACCAATGGTATTCCCATAACCGGACGAATACTGCCGGGGTTTTTGTTCAAGAAATCATCAGCACCGGCTTTCTCGAATATAATTGCATCGGCCTTGCCGCCGGTTAATTCTAGAACAATTTGCGCCCCCTCGGCGCTGGCTGGTAAAGAATGGATAGCGGCGTTTGGAAAGTTGTTCTTAGCCAAGGAATAAGTGACATCGCCATCAATCGCCGCGAATTTGATATTCGGCTGATTCAACAAATCTGGTTTGCCATCAAATCGTGCATCATCGGCGCGGACATAAACATAGCTGGCAGTATAAAAAGCGGGAATTGTCAAAGCGGCATTTTTAATTCTTCCTGCATCCGGCCACATTGAGGCACAAATCAAATCATAGCGGCCGGTATTAAGACCTTCGATTAAATTGCCCCAACCGACTTCTTCGGCCCAATCAATTTTCAAATCCAAAACCTTGCCCAGCTCGTTGATGTAATCGTAATTCATCCCCTCCAGCCCGCCAGTATTAGCGTTTTTTCTAATATAGGGCGGCCATACGGCATACCCACACCGAATCGTGCCCGTGCGCATCACACGGTCATAGACGCTTTCTTTGGCGGGGGTGGCGATGATTTGTCCCTCACCCCTGAAACGATGGGTAGCCATCGTTTCAGCCTCTCCCGAAGGGAGAGGGAGATAGCGGCCAACCGCAACCACAATCACCGCCACGGCGATGATGTGCAGGTAAAAAGATAAGGGTGTTTTGGGCATGGGTTATTCCTTTTTAAAACCCCCTCTCCCGCTTGCGGGAGAGGGTAGGGGTGAGGGATAAAAGCGTTGCGTGGATGGTGTTCCAGACACCATCAATATTCTCGTTTATCTGATTATTCCAAAATCTGAGCACCGTATAGCCTTGATTTTTCAAATACTGGTCGCGTGTTTGGTCATAATCGATTTGGGTTGCATGTTGGCCGCCATCTAGTTCAATCGCCAAGCAGTATTTCTTGCATAAAAAATCGACGATATAATCACCGATTATCTCTTGTCGTCGGAATTTATAATCTTGCAAACCTCGATCACGCAGCAACGTCCATAGTTTCTTTTCAACATCGGTCTGATTAACCCGCAAACGGCGCGCTCGATTCAACAATTTAGTTTCTTTCGGCTGACTTGGCGCAGATTGCATATTTTGTCCCTTTAATCCCTCACCCCAACCCTCTCCCGCAAGCGGGAGAGGGGGTAAAAAAACCTCTTCCGCCTACGCGGGGATGACAACTTGGTGCTTGGTACTTGGTACTTAGTACTGCGTACTTCCCTTACGCCGCCAGGGCATCCAGATCCACCGCTCCGGCGCAGCGGGCGCAGAGGTGGTGGCCGGGTGCTGCTTTGCCGACTTCGGGCAGGATTTGCCAGCAGCGCGCGCATTTCTCGCCCAGAGCCATGCCTGCCAAAACCGTGACGCCAGGCACTTCGGCCAAGGTGAAACCACCAACGGGTGCAGCCGCAGTGTGTAAATGCAATTGCGAGGTTAGGCAGATTTCGGCCAGCGATAAATCCGCCAGCAATTTTTCATCATCCTTGGTGACATAAACGCTGGGCGCGGACTCCAAACTGCTGCCGATGCGCCCTTCGCGCCGTTCGATTTCCAAGGCGCCCGTGACCACGCTACGGATGGCGCGAATGCGTTCCCATTTTTGCGCCAGTGCGTTGTTTTGCCAATCGGTGGGCAGATCAGGGAAATTTTGCGTATGCACGCTGCCCGCATTGCCCGCGGCCAACCACGCTTCTTCGGCCGTGAACACCAACACCGGTGCCAGCCAATGGGTCAGGCATTGCAAAATATGGTGCAACACGGTGCGGCAGGCGCGGCGGCGATTGCTGTCGGGCCGATCGCAATACAACGCGTCTTTGCGGATGTCGAAATAAAACGCCGATAAATCGGTCGCGCAGAAATTGTGCAATTCCGCAAAGGTTTGGTGGAATTTGTAACCGCTGTATCCGGCTTTGACTTTTTGGTCCAATTCATACAGGCGGTGCAGCACCCATTGTTCCAATTCCGGCATATTCTCGGCCAGCACGGTTTCCGCCGGGGTGTACCCATCCAAACTGCCCAGCACATAACGCAACGTGTTGCGGATGCGGCGGTACAATTCGACTTGGTGTTTGATAATTTCCTTGCCGATGCGCAAATCTTCGGTGTAGTCGGATGACACGACCCACAGGCGCAAAATATCCGCGCCGTATTCTTTGATGATTTCCTGGGGTGCGGTGACATTGCCCATGGATTTGGACATTTTCCGCCCCTCGCCATCCAAGACAAAGCCGTGGGTGAGGACTTGTTTATAGGGGGCGGTGCCGCGTGTGCCGCAGGATTCCAACAAGCTCGATTGGAACCAGCCGCGATGTTGATCCGACCCCTCGAGATACAAAGTGGAAGGCCAGGATAAATTATCCCGCCCTTCGAGGACGAAGGCATGCGTCGCGCCCGATTCGAACCAGACATCAACGATATCGTAACCGGCCTCGTAATCGTCGGCCGGGTATTCAGGCGCTAAAAACCGGCGCGGATCGCCTTGGTACCAGGCGTCGCTGCCATGTTCGGCAAAGGCTTGGGCGATGCGTTCCACGACCACTTCATCGCGCAACACCTCGCCAGTTTCTTTGTGGGTGAAGACAGCAATCGGCACGCCCCACGCGCGCTGGCGTGAAATGCACCAATCGGGCCGGGTTTCGACCATCGAATAAATCCGGTTGCGGCCGGATTGCGGGAACCATTGCGTTTCGTCAATTGCCTGTAAACACCGTTGGCGCAAATGGGTGTCGTCGTCCATGGCGATGAACCATTGCGGCGTGTTGCGGAAAATCAAAGGTGCTTTGCTGCGCCAGGAATGCGGATAGGAATGCACCAATTTACCGCGCGCCAATAACGCGCCCACGTCGGTCAAGGCCGCGCACACGTCATCGTGGACTTTGAAGACATGTTTGCCAGCAAATAACGGCACGCGCGGGAAATACGTGCCATCGCCCATCACCGTGTCCGGCACTTCGATTTTGTGTTTCATACCCAGGATAAAATCATCCTCGCCGTGCCCGGGGGCGATGTGCACCAAACCCGTACCGGCGTCGGTTGTGACAAAATCGCCGGGCAATAGTGGTACGTCGAAATCGTAATAACCCTTGGCGTCTTTATGTCCGCGCCATGGGTGGGCGCAGTAAGTGCCCTCTAGCTCATTAGCATTTATGTATCTTTCGATTGAATACTGAATACCTGTTTCGCTCGCAAACTTTGGCAAAAGTTCTCGTGCAACAATCAATCGCTGATTTTCTTGGAAATTAGTACTCTCGATCCTATTTGTTGTAGTGATAACTACGTATTCTATATCCGGACCATAAGCCAACGCCCTATTGCCGGGGATCGTCCATGGAGTAGTAGTCCAAATTACTACGCTAGCGTTTTGCCAAGGGGCACCCTCGTTGTTAGGAAATAAGATTTTATTTGTTGATCTAACAACAGGAAACGCCACATAAATCCAATGTGATGTATGGTCGTGATATTCGATTTCGGCATCGGCCAGGGCGGTTTTTTCCACAACCGACCACATCACCGCCTTGGTGCCACGATACAATGACCCGTTTAACAGGAATTTACCGATCTCGCGGAAAATCTGCGCCTCGGCGGCGGGGGTCATGGTGGTATAGGGGTTATCCCAATCCCCCTCGATACCCAGACGTTTGAATTCTTCGCGTTGGACGTTGATCCAATGCGCGGCGAATTCGCGGCATTCGCGGCGGAATTCCAAAATCGGTACGGTGTCTTTGTCTTTTTTCTGCTCGCGGTATTTTTCTTCGATTTTCCATTCGATGGGCAAACCATGGCAATCCCAGCCCGGGACATAATCCACCTCGCGGTTTTGCATGCGCTGGCTGCGGTTCACCACGTCCTTGAGAATTTTGTTCAAGGCATGGCCGATATGGATGTTGCCGTTGGCATAGGGCGGACCGTCATGCAGAACAAATTTTTCCCGGCCCCGGGTGGTGGTTTTAATTTCCGCCGACAGGTTATTTTTTTCCCAAGCGGTTAAAATCTCGACCTCTTTTTGCGGCAGATTGGCGCGCATCGGGAAACCGGTTTTGGGAAGAAAGACAGTGTTTTTATACAGATCTTTACGATCGGACATGGGGCAAACCCTTGGCAAGCTTGTGGATCTATGGCGTTAAGCGCGCAAGTTACCACGAAAAACAGTTGCCGCCAATCCGTCCTTGGATAAAAAATATGTTGGATTATAGGCATTTGGCCTTAATTCGGACCAATTTTGGCGGCAATATGCGGTCATTGATCACTTATAACCTATGAGGAAATCCATGAAAAAAATCGTACTTGCTTTGGCATTGATGTTGGGTTTGGCTATGCCCGCTTTAGCCAATGAACACGCCGCTGCCCCGGTTGCTCCTGTTGGCGCTAAATCGGATGGCGAGATGAAAAAACTACATGGCGAGATTAAATCCAACCATGAAGAAATGAAGAAAAACCACGAAGCCAACAAAGATCTGCATAAGCAAAACAAAGAAAAGCGCAAGGAAATGCGCGCCAAGCGCGAAGAGCGGATGAAAGAGCGTGCCGCCAAACGCGAAGAGCGGATGAAAAAACACCAAGAAATGAAAGCTAAGCACATGGAGCACAAAGATGTCGCTCCGGAAGCTGGCAAAGTCGAATAGTTTTTTGGCTTACGATCAAACCCCCAAGGGTAACCTTGGGGGTTTTTGTTTGTGTGTGGTTATGCTGACCGTGCGCCGAATCCCTCCCTCACCCCACCCTCTCCCTCCCAAGGGGAGGGAGAGGGAGATTTTGTTTGGGCCCGATAGGGCCTTAGCAAAA
>CANGQU010000006.1 GCA_947456345.1 Alphaproteobacteria bacterium
CTTGAAGCAACACCCCAAGATTTTTCTCAATCTCTCTCTACCCTGCCTCGCGCTGGAAAAGGTTATACAACCTGTTCCAGCGGCTTTTTTTGAGGCCAATGGGCACTCACCGCCATCGGCCACCGCAAGGATGTCTATGACTAGGCCATCCCTCCGCGCTGGCGTACACCCATCGCCAATACGTGGCGCAAATCAACACCCGGCGCGGCCGAGATTTTGAGGCCGTTTTTATCCAACAATTCTTGAAATTGCGCAGGTTGGATAAATAGGGGGTCAGAGGAGCCTTTTTTAATCTGATCGCGAATTTCTCTGATACCCTTTTCACCGATAAGAATCTTGGCCATTTCCGCCGTGATAGGTATGTGATATTCTCTAAACCAAAATGATTTTCCTTCCCCCATTCGCGGCTCTTGAGACATGGTTAAATTAGCCTCGTCAACAACTGGACGGTTAGAGATTGTGAATTTGGCCAAGAAAGTTGGTTTGCCATCTTGATCAATTCCGGCACCAACGCCTAACCTAGTACCGTTTTTGAAGAAGTCCGGCTCGGCAACTGGCACAGCATTCAGGGTGCTAGAGGCACTGAGTTGTTGCTGCACAATTGGTGCTGATAAGTCAGTTACTGCATATCCAGCAATTGCTGCCCGATCTTTTTCTAAAGATGTAATTCTTGCTTGGCTTTTTTCAAAACCTTCTGCCCTCCCCTTAGATTTACCAATTCCATATGCACCCGTCAGCAAAGCCGCTCCGGCCAACGTAGCGAGTAAAGTAACCGCCACTTTTTCCAAATTAATCCAATGGGAGGGCTTAAACCCTGCGGCAGGGGCTGTTTCTAAACCAACGGGGCCAGGTGTTTGCATGAAAACCTCTATATGTTGCTCGCACTATAGTATCTTATAAAGATACTTTTTTCAACTGCCTAGATAGTGTCGTCACGAGATCAACGAAGTTCCGCCAATTTCTTATTGTCATTCCCGCGCAAGCGGGAATCCAGAGCGAAACAGCGTGGTGTCAGCCCCTGGATCCCCGCCTTCGCGGGGATGACACTGAGTTTTTTTAACCTTTTCTACTCGATCTCGTGACGACACTATCTAAAACATCGCCTCGATGCGCTCATGAAATGCCGCTTTGATCTTGTGGCGGCGGATTTTCATGGATGGGGTCAGCATTTCATTTTCAATCGTAAATGGGTGGGTGATCACGCTAAACCGCCGTACCCGTTCGGTGATCGACAGTTTTTTATTGGCGCGTTCGACCGCCAATTCCACGGCTTGATGATCATACCCGTCCGCCGCCACGATCAGCGCCACAACGAACGCTTGCTTGTCGCCGAACACACAGGCCTGCTGAATTTCGGGTTCCAGCTGCAAATACCCCTCGATTTTTTGCGGCGACAATGTATCGCCACCCGACAAGACGATAATATCTTTTTTCCGATCCGTAATGACAATATGCCCATCGCCATCGATATGGCCGATATCGCCGGTATGCACCCAACCATCGCGCAATGCCGTTGCCGTCGCTTCGGGATTTTGCCAATAGCCCAACATGGTCAATTCGCCGCGCACCAAAATTTCGCCATCGCTGGCGATGCGCACCTCGGTCGCAGTCATGGGCGCGCCGACGGTGCGGATTTTATTTTTTTGCGGCGAATTACACGACACAATCGGCCCGGTTTCGGTTTGCCCGTAACCTTGGAGAATATTCATCCCCAGCGCCTGAAAGAAAATACCGATTTCATAATTGAGCGGCGCGCCGCCCGACACCATCGCCTTGAGCCTGCCGCCGAATCGCGCCTGTGCCTTGCGCCGCACCAAGAGGGTCAATAGCGCGTTCCACACCCGCCGCTTGGGCGTCATCCGCTCGGGATTCTCGTATGCGATGCGGCCCATGCGCAACGCTTCGGCAAACAACCATTGTTTCAATTTGCTTTGGCGTTTCAGCCCGCCGCTGATGCGGCCATATAGTGTTTCGTACAAACGCGGCACGGCCGTCATGATCGTGGGGCGCACATCCGCCATGTATTGCGCCAATTTATCGGCCGATTCGACATAATAAATTTGTGCACCAATCGATACGGGGAACATCTGCCCCGCCGAATGTTCATACGCATGCGATAGGGGCAGGAACGATAAAAACACCTCATCGCCCAGGCCAAAACTTTGTAATAAATCATGCGCCCCGCGCGCGTTATGCAGTAATGCGCCATGCGATTGCATCACGCCTTTGGGCTGCCCGCCCGTGCCAGAAGTATAAATCAAACACGCCACATCGGCGCGTTTGATGGCGCGCGCGATCCCCACAACGTCCAGCTGATTTTGCCGCCCGATTGTCAATGCCTCGGCCCAATGATGTGCGGGCATGCCGTTTGTCACCGATTCCATCATAATCATCGGCAAGGCCTGGGCCGACGTGGGTGTGTTTTGCCGCCAACCGCCCAACACTTTTTCGGCTAATGCCGGCGTTGATACAATTGCCGCCCGCGCCCCGGAATTGGCTAATAAATAGGCAAAGTCATGCACCGTATTGGTGGTATACGCGGGCACGGTAATCAACCCCGCGCTCATAATCGCAAAATCGGCGATCAAAAATTCGGGGCGGTTTTCGGACACCAACAACACCCGCTCCCCCGCATGCAAGCCCAGCGCCCGCAGGGCAGAAGCCAATTCGCGCACCTGGCCCGCCACAGCGGCCCAGTTAGTTCCTTGCCAACCCGATGGGCTGCGCCGCCACAAAAACGGCTTTTGCCCCATACGCTCGGCCTGGTGCCAGAACATGGCTGGCAGGTTTTGATATGACAGGTAGGATTCGGATGTTACGGAATGCATGGATGCCTGCTTTAAAATGCGCGGATTTGGGTTATATAACTAGAACGCAACTTAAAACCTAACTCGGAATACAAAATGGCACAACCGCAAACCGAATCCCCCGCCAACGCCGCACTTGGCACCTTGCCCGCCTGGAACCTGGGCGATTTATATGCTGGCCAAGACGATCCGCAATTGGCCAAAGATTTTGTCAAGGCCGAGGCCGAGGCCGAAGCCATCGCCCGCGATTATCAAGATAAATTATCAGCCCTGAGCGGGGCGGAGCTAGCCCGCGCCATCGCGCGCTACGAGGCCAATGATGAAACCCTAGGGAAAATCATGTCCTTTGCTCAATTATTGTATTCCGGCAATCAGAGCGATGCGGCCCTGGCCCGGTTTTACCAATCCTGTCAGGAACGGATGACCCTGATCTCGACCAAGACATTGTTTTTTACCCTGGAAATCAACCGCATCGACGATGCCGCTTTTGCGCGCCAACTGGCGGATCCGGCATTGCAAAAATACGCGCCCTGGCTGCGCGATTTGCGCATCTACAAACCCTATCAATTATCCGACGAATTGGAAAAATTATTGCATGAAAAACGCCTGACCGGCAAATCCGCCTGGCACCGGCTATTTGATGAAACTTTGGCCGATCTGCGCTTTCCCTTGGATGGCAAGGATCTGACCGAGGCTGAAATTTTAAACCTGATGGTCAACAAAGACCGCACCGTGCGCGCCAAAGCCGCCGGTGTATTTGCCAAAGTGTTGAACGATAACCGCCGCCTATTCGCATTTATCACCAACACCCTGGCCAAAGACAAAGACATTGAAGATAATTGGCGCGGTTTTAAACAGCCGATCAGCAGCCGCAACCTATCCAATTTGGTCGAGGACGAGGTGGTGGACGCATTGCTATCCGCCGTCAAAGCCAGCTACCCCAAATTGTCGCATCGGTATTACCGGATCAAAGCCAAATGGCTGGGCATGGATAAAATGGCGTACTATGACCGCAACGCCCCCCTGCCCGCCGCCCAGGATAATGTGATCCCCTGGGCCGAAGCGCGGCAAATGGTGGAATCGTCCTACCGCCAATTTTCCCCCGAACTGGGCAATATCGTCCAAGGGTTTTTCGACAAAAACTGGATCGACGCCCCGGCTCGGCCCGGCAAGGCCAGCGGCGCATTCGCGCATCCGACCGTGCCCTCGGCCCATCCGTATATATTGATGAATTATCAAGGCAAAAAACGCGATGTGATGACCCTGGCGCATGAATTGGGCCATGGCGTGCATCAAGTTCTGGCCGGCCAAGCGCAAGGGCATTTTTTATCCGACACGCCGCTGACCTTGGCCGAGACCGCCTCGGTGTTCGGCGAAATGCTGACATTCCAAAATTTGCTGAAAAACGAGACCGATCCTGCCGCACGCAAAATTTTATTGGCTGGCAAGGTCGAGGATATGTTGAACACCGTCGTGCGCCAAATCGCGTTTTGCGAATTCGAACGCGCCGTGCATGCCGAGCGCAAAAATGGCGAGTTATCGGCGGAACGCTTGGGCGAAATCTGGATGACGGTGCAACGCGAATCCTTGGGCGATGCGTTCGACTTTGCGCCGGAATACAATATGTTCTGGGCCTATATCCCGCACTTCATCCACACGCCGTTTTATGTCTATGCCTATGCGTTTGGCGATTGCTTGGTGAATTCATTGTATGCGGTGTATCAAAAATCTGCGCCCGGCTTTGCCGAAAAATATTTAGAGCTATTGAAATCCGGCGGCAGCAAACGGCACAAGGAATTGCTGGCACCCTTTGGCCTCGATGCCAGCCAGCCCGACTTCTGGCACCAAGGGTTGAATATGCTGTCTGGCTTTATTGATGAGTTGGAGCGCTTGTAGGTTTTAGTTGTTAGCTGTTAGCTGTTAGGTTTTAGGTGTCAATTTTTCTGACACCCGATACCTGACACCTATAACGAGGTCTCGTGAGTAAACGCCAAGAAAAATCCACCATCCTCAAACGTGCCAAACGCTATGGTGCGGTGGGGGGGAAATTATCCGGTGTTGTGGCCAAGGCCGCAACCCAACGCCTGCTGGGTATTGCCGTCGATCAATCGACCGAAGCTAAGGCGTTGCGCGCAGCGCTGGGCGGCCTGAAAGGGCCATTGTTAAAAATCGCGCAAATTCTGGGCACTATTCCCGACGCCCTGCCCGAACAATACGTCCAGGAGCTGCGGCAACTGCAATCCAATGCGCCCAGCATGGGTTGGGTGTTCGTCAAACGGCGGATGCAGGGGGAATTGGGCCCGGACTGGCAAACCCAATTCCGCGAATTCGGCCAGGTGGCGGCGCACGCCGCATCCTTGGGCCAGGTGCATCGCGCCATCACCAAAACCGGCGATGACGTGGCGTGCAAATTGCAATACCCCGACATGCAATCCGCCGTCGATGCCGATTTGCAGCAATTAAAAATCATCCTGGGCATTTACAAAAATATCCATGGCGGCGTGGATACGGCCGATGTCTATGCCGAGGTCACCGACCGCCTGCGCGAAGAATTGGATTACACGCGCGAAGCGAAACACATGGCGTTGTTCGCCCATATGCTACGGGACGAGGCGATGGTGCATATCCCGAAATTCTACCCTGATTTGTCCACCCCGCGCCTGTTGACGATGCAATGGCTGGACGGCAAGCGGGTATTGGATTTCAAGGATGCCAAACAATCCGTGCGCGACACCATCGCACGCAACATGTTCCGCGCCTGGTATGTGCCGTTTTATCATTACGGCGTGATCCACGGCGACCCGCATTTGGGGAATTATACCCTGCGCGATGATTTATCGGTCAATTTATTGGATTATGGCTGTGTGCGCGTTTTCCCCAGCACCTTTGTCAAAGGGGTGTTGGATTTGTATCTGGCCATCCGCGACGACAAACCCGATTTGGCCGTGGCAGCGTATCAGGCCTGGGGGTTCAAGAATCTAACCAAGGAATTGATCGCAGTGTTAAATTTATGGGCGCGGTTTTTATATGGGCCGATTTTACAGGATAAGGTCGTGGACATCGCCGAACACAATGCGGGCAAAGCCGGTCAAGTCGTGGCGCAACGCGTGCATGCCGAATTGAAACGCATTGGCGGCGTGCGTCCGCCGCGCGAATTCGTGTTTATGGACCGGGCCGCCGTGGGCCTGGGATCGGTGTTTATCCATTTACGGTCCAAATTAAATTGGCACCAAATGTTCGGTGAGCTCAACGCCCAATTCGATGCCCAAAAACTGGCCAAAGCGCAGGGCGCGGCGTTAAAGACGGTGGGGTTATAGAGATGTGGTTATCTTTCGATAAGATTTTTCTCATAAATCTTACCGAGATGAACAGATGGGGAATTTTTAAGCTCAACATAACATATTTCTGAGAATAGAGCATGAATAATCATACAAAGTTGATTCAGTTCAAAAATCTAGAAAATAATCAGTCCGCAATTACGGTCATAAGGCTGATGATGCTTTGTAATGATTTACAGTGTGCTAATGAGGGATTGAAAAAATCAAAGAACAGTGAATTCAAGTCGAAAGCCGCTGGAATGTATTTTGTTCGTATTCAGATAGCGCATTTAAATGAGGGTATCGATATTTTTGAGAAAATAGCAACGGATAATGAATTAATTAATTTGCTTATTCACTGCGATGATGAAACCAAAAAATCTTTTGATTATGTAAAAGAAAATATACCGAAAGTTAAAAAATATACTGCGCAGATTCGAAACAATATTGTTTTTCATTACAACGATAATGAAAAAAGAATAAAAGAAGCGATATCAAATATCTTGCGGGAGGAACCAAACAAAACAGGAAATGTAATCAAAGGAAACCATGCACATTTATGGCACTTTGAAGTTGCTGACCAAATTGTCGATAACATAGTTGTAGAGGAAATATTTGATATCAAGACATCAGGTAAAAAACGGCTTGAAGAAAGTGATAGAAAAATGCAAGAAATTCATGAACTATTAGTCCGTTACATGGATTTCGCCGGAGAGTTTATATGCTTATTTTTTGAAAGAATGCCAAACCCACCTATAGTGAAATGCATATAAAACTTTACACCATAAATAATATTGTCATTCTGAGCGTAGCGAAGAATCTCGTGCAGTCACAATAGCTTGATCGAGATCCTTCGCTACGCTCAGGATGACATAAGTGTTAAGCTATCTATTGAATTTACTATAAACAAATTTCGCCATAACTGCTGTTACTAATTTGATTGAGAGCTTATTTCCAATCCCACCTGG
The DNA here is from genome assembly GCA_947456345.1 of Alphaproteobacteria bacterium. Lineage (GTDB taxonomy): Bacteria > Pseudomonadota > Alphaproteobacteria > SHNJ01 > SHNJ01 > CANGQU01. Next base: position 7,093 of record CANGQU010000006.1, read on the forward strand.
TGATAGATCCCGATTCCAAAAAGCACATAGTTAAATATATCCCCCCTTGCCTATGGCAGTGCTTGGCATTATGCTGCCGCCTCCTGTCTAAAATCCAATTCTGGGTCTTAAAATTTATGAAAATCGCCGTCCTCAAAGAACGCCGCCTCGGTGAAAACCGCGTCGCCGCCATTCCCGAAACCGTTAAAAAATTCAAAGCCTTGGGTGCAACCGTTGCGGTCGAAACCGGCGCTGGTTTGGGTTCATCCATTCCCGATAGCGCGTTTGTGACGGCGGGGGCAGAGATCGCCGCCGATGCCAAAACCGCACTTTTGGGCGCGAACGTAGTTTTAAAAATTCAACGGCCCATGACGGCAGCCGAAGGTGCGGATGAAATCGCTGCCCTGCCGCCGGGGGCGATGTTATTCGCCGCGCTCAACCCCTATGCCGCGCGCGAGGCGTTGCCTGCCTATGCGGCGGGAAAAATTTCTGCCTTTGCCATGGAATTGATGCCGCGCATCACCCGCGCGCAGTCGATGGATATTTTATCGTCGCAGGCGAATTTGGCCGGGTACCGTGCCGTGCTCGAAGCCGCATATGAATTCACCCGCGCCTTGCCGATGATGATGACGGCGGCGGGCACGGTTGCGCCCGCACGTGTGTTGGTCTTGGGTGCTGGCGTCGCGGGTTTACAGGCTATTGCCACCGCTAAACGTTTGGGCGCTATTGTTTCGGCCTTTGATGTCCGCCCCGCCGTGAAGGAACAAGTGCAATCGTTAGGCGCAACTTTTGTCGAGGTCGATCCCGAAGCCGCCAAAGCTGCCGAAACCAGCGGCGGCTATGCCAAAGAAATGGATGACGAATACAAACGCAAGCAAGCCGCCAAAATCCACGAGACGTTGAAAAAAACCGATATCGCCATTTCAACCGCCCTGATTCCCGGCAAACCGGCCCCCGTGTTGATTACCGAGGAGATGGTCCGCGACATGAAACCCGGTTCGGTCATCGTCGATATGGCGGTCGAAGCGGGCGGGAATTGCCCCTTGTCGGAATTGGGCAAGGTGGTGGTGAAGCACGGCGTGACCCTGATCGGCCACGCTAATTTGCCCAGCCGCATCGCCACGGATGCAAGCGCCCTGTTCGCGCGCAATTTATTCAATTTCGTATCGCCTATGATCGGCAAAGGCGGCAACATCGCCTTGGCGTTGGACGACGAGCTGGTCAAAGCCACGTTATTGACGCATGCCGGTCAAGTCGTGCATGCGAGTTTTAAATAAAATTACTCCCTCCCCTTTAGGGGAGGGTTGGGGTGGGGCTGTTGTGTAATAGCCCCCTCCCAGCCTCCCCCAAATGGGGGAGGAGCCTTAATTTAGGAGTACCACATGACCACGACCTCGACCGAAGTATTATCCGCAGCCGAGCAATTGGCGCAAGCCGCACAAAAAGCGGCTGAATTGGGCCGCAATTTGCAATTGGCGGAAATGGCGCAGCATTCGGCTGCATCGCCGTTTTTGCTGGGCTTGACCGTCTTTGCTTTGGCGTGTTTTGTCGGCTATTACGTCGTCTGGCGGGTTACCCCTGCTTTACATTCACCGCTGATGGCGGTGACCAACGCCGTTTCGTCGGTGATTATCGTCGGTGCGATTTTAGCCGCTGGCCTGGCCAGCGATGGCACGGCCAGGATGATGGGCTTGCTGGCGGTCGTGCTCGCTTCGGTCAATATCTTTGGTGGGTTTATCGTCACGCAACGGATGTTGGAGATGTTCAAGAAAAAAGCAATTAGTAAAAAGTAATTGGTAATCGGTATTTTCAATTACCAATTACTGCTGACCGACCACCACTCACCCAGGATTTAATCATGTCCGCCAATATTTCGACCTTGCTCTATTTGATTTCCGCCATTTGCTTTATCATGGCTTTGCGCGGCCTATCGCACCCCGAAACCGCGCAAAATGGCAACCGGTTTGGGATGGCGGGGATGGCATTGGCGATCTTCACATCGCTGATGATGCCGAATATGGGTAACTATATTGAAATCCTGATCGCGATTGCGATTGGTGCCGTGATCGGCACGGTGATCGCCAAAAAAATTCAAATGACCGCCTTGCCGCAATTGGTGGCGGCGTTCCACTCCTTGGTAGGCTTGGCCGCCGTATGCGTGGCCGGGGCGGCGTTTTATGCGCCGGACACTTTTGGCATTCTGCATGCCGATGCGGATGGCAGCGCCAGCATTCATGCCGCTAGCTTGCTCGAAATCGGTTTGGGCGTGGCGATTGGCGCGATTACTTTTACGGGCTCGATCATCGCCTTTGGCAAATTGCAGGGTCTGGTTTCCGGCAAACCATTGGTGTTCACCGGCCAGCATAAATTGAACGCGCTGATCGGCGCGGGCATTTTGTTTTTGGTTGCGGTGTTAATGCTCAGCGAGTCGCATCTGGTTTTCTGGGCGTTGGTGGTTTTGTCGCTGGTTATCGGGTTTTTGTTGATTCTGCCCATCGGCGGCGCCGACATGCCCGTGGTGGTATCCATGCTGAATTCCTATTCCGGCTGGGCAGCGGCGGCGACGGGTTTTACGTTGAACAATCATTTATTGATCATCACCGGCGCTTTGGTCGGTTCGTCCGGCGCGATTTTGTCCTACATTATGTGCAAGGGCATGAATCGCTCCATCGTCAACGTTATCCTGGGCGGTTTTGGCGGCGATAGCAGCACGGGCGCTGCGGCCACCAGCAGCGGCGGCGACAAAGCCGTCAAACCCGGCAGCGCCGAAGACGCGGCATTCATTATGAAAAACGCGCAAAGCGTCATCATCGTCCCCGGTTACGGCATGGCGGTAGCGCAGGCGCAGCATGCGTTGCGCGAAATGGCCGATTTATTAAAAGCCGAGGGGGTCAGCGTCAAATACGCTATCCACCCCGTCGCGGGCCGCATGCCCGGCCACATGAACGTGCTGTTGGCCGAGGCTAACGTGCCCTATGACGACGTGTTCGAATTGGACGATATCAACCGCGATTTCGCCTCGGCCGACGTGGCGTTTGTGATTGGCGCGAACGATGTCACCAACCCCGCCGCCAAAACCGATCCCAAATCGCCGATTTTCGGCATGCCCATTTTGGAAGTGGAAAAGGCGAAAACCGTGTTGTTCATCAAACGCTCGATGGCCTCAGGTTACGCCGGGGTGGATAACGAATTATTCTTCCGCCCCAATACCATGATGCTGTTTGGCGATGCCAAAAAAGTTACCGAGACAGTCGTCAAAACCCTTAGCGGCAGCGGGCATTGATTACCCCTACCAGCGACTAAAAAATAAAAAACCCCGCCATCGCTGGCAGGGTTTTTGTTGAATCGGCAGGGCCGAACAAAACAGCGTCTTAGAATCCTTCGCTTTGCAGCTTCTTGCGCTGTAATTTGCGCAAGCGGCGCACCGCTTCGGATTTTTCGCGGGCTTTGCGCTGCGACGGCTTTTCATAATGCCGACGGAGCTTCATTTCCCGGAATACGCCTTCGCGTTGCAGCTTTTTCTTCAAAGCGCGCATCGCTTGTTCGACGTTATTATCACGAACGATAATTTCCACCTGAATCACTTCCATTCTAATGTAAATTTGGCCCGGGTTATTCCGCGCCAGTAGGCGATGTTAT
>CANGQU010000007.1 GCA_947456345.1 Alphaproteobacteria bacterium
GATATCATCAACGGCGGCGATGGTAACGACACGCTAAGCGGTGATGAAGGTTTAGACATCATTAATGGCGGCCTTGGTAATGATATCATCAACGGCGGCGATGGCAATGATACGCTAAGCGGCAATGATGGCATTGACCAGATTAGAGGCGGCGCCGGTGATGATACTATCAATTCTGGCGCTCTCAATGATTACTCTATTAATCAAGATGGCACTATCAACATACTGGGCGGCGCCTTTGGCGAGGACGGTAACGACACATTGAACGGCAGCGCCGGTAACAATTATATCGAAGGCGGTGCAGGCAACGACACCATTAATGGCAACGACGGTAACGATTACTTGCTCGGTGGTGTCGGCGATGATTCTGTCGATGGTGCCGCGGGCAACGACATCATCGATGGCGGCGCAGGCAACGATTTCCTATTTGGTGGCGAGGGCAATGACACCATCAACACCGGTGCGGGTGATGATTACACTATCGGCAGCGATATCCTGCTAGGCGGCGCATTCGGCGATGAAGGTAACGACATTTTGAACGGCGGAGACGGCAACAATTATATCGAAGGCGGCGAAGGCAACGATACAATCGACGGCGGCGCGGGCAACGATGTTTTAGTTGCAGGCGCAGGCGTTGATCGATTGAATGGCGGTGCCGGGAATGATTTGCTGTTTGGCGCGCTGGAAGGTTCCAATGGTCAGTTTGTTGGCGGTTCCGATGGCAATTGGACGGGCTGGGCTTTTTTTAGTAACACTGGTTCTATCAATTCCGAGATAAATGTAGGCGTTGGATCTTCTCCCGTTACTGCAGGACCTTCCAATGCGAGCTATGTAGTCGCCCAACCTTTGAACGCCATCAAATACAACGACGTTTTCGACGGCGGTGCAGGTGATGATACGTTGTTTGGTTCAGGAAGAAATGATGCCTTTATCTTTGATTTTGACAGCGGCAGATACCAAGGCGGCGTTGCCAATCAACTGGACGCTTCTATCATTGATCACCCCCTGATTCAAAACATCGAGAAATTCGATTTAGGCGCTGGCGATGATTTACTCAGTTTGGTTAGTGACCGGTTCAGTTATACAGCTGACCCCTTTCAACTTGCAGACGCAGTCAGTAACCCCTTTATTGACGTCGACGTATTTGCAGGTGAAGGCAACGACGTTATTTACACCTCGGGCGGCAGCGATGTTGTATTTGGTGAAGACGGCAATGATCTGATCGATGCGGGTGCCGGCAACGATTTTATTATTGGCGGCATGGGCACGGACGTTATGTTCGGCGGTGCAGGCAATGATACATTTATTTACACCGACGCGGCCGAGGGGGCATCGAATGAATTGATACGGGATTTTATTGTCGGTGACACCGATTTTATTGATCGCTTGGTTCTTGATGATATGCTTTTCGGCGTTAACCAAGACGGCTCGAACCTAGGTGATTTTCTACGCCTTGAGGAATCCGTGCCCGGCTCCACCATAGTCAAAGTGGACATCGACGGTCTGGCTAATGGCGTCAATTTCATCGATTTGGTGCAGTTGAATAATGTCAACCACGACAACCTGGTCACTGTTTATAATGCTGCCAGCAATTCCGTGACTATCGGCTAAAATTTTCTCTACCGAAACCTATCTAAGCACTGGGAAACCAGTGCTTATTTTTTTGCGTTCGCCTCTGGCGTACTGTGGTAATTTTATTCTAGGCTTTGCCCCCAAGCATTGGGCAGGGGGCTAAACCATCTCGGCCCAGGCTTTGATTTTGCTATAATAAAGGATCAAGAGGTGCCCCTTGGCCAACGATGATTCGCAAAAACCACCCAACGGCGATGATGCCAAAGATATTGGTAACGAGCTTGGCGGCCGTTCCGTTTGGCGCGTAACACCATCCGTCAGCACTGCCGAGGATGTTTTACTCAACTGCCTCAGCTTGTTATGCAAATTGCTGGATCGACCGCAATCGCGCGAAGCACTGGCTGCTGGCCTGCCCTTGGCCGAGCAGGGGATGAGCCCGGCTTTGTTTATCCGCTCCGCCGCGCGTGCAGGGATTTCGTCGCGTTTAATGGTGCGAGATATTAGCAAAATTGCCCCGATGCTGTTACCCTGCGTATTGCTGCTGCGCGACCGCAAGGCTTGCATCTTGGTTGGAATTGGCGCGGATCAGGCACAGATCATGTTGCCGGAAACCGGCGGGGTGCAGCCGATTGCTTTGGCTGAATTACAAGCGCTTTATACGAATTATGTTATTTTCGCCCGCCCGGAATTTCGTTTCGACAGCCGGGCCGAGGGGTTGGCAGTTGAAGAAAAAGCCGGTTGGTTCTGGGGCACGTTGCGCCGTTTCCGCACCATGTATGCCGAAGTGGCCTTTGCCTCGTTGATGATCAATCTCTTTGCTTTGGCAAGCCCCTTATTCGTGATGAATGTTTATGATCGGGTAATTCCGAATCACGCGATGGAAACATTATGGGTATTGGCGTCGGGTGCGGCGATTGTTTTCTGTTTTGATTTTATTATCCGCTCTTTACGCGCTTATTTTTTGGATTTAACTGGGCGGGGCGCTGACACGCTAATCTCCGCGCAATTGTTCGAACAATTGATGGGCATGAAAATGTCGGTTCGCCCCCCTTCGGCTGGGGCATTGGCCGGGCATTTGCGGGAATTTGAACATTTGCGCGAATTTTATACCTCGGCCACGATGGTGACCTTGGTCGATTTGCCGTTTTTGCTGTTATATATTTTGGTGATCGGCCTGATCGGCGGTTGGCTGGCGGTTGTGCCCTTGATTGCGGTGCCGTTGATTATGGGCGTGGCGTTCTACATGCAACGGCCATTGAACCGAATCATAAAAGAGACTTTCCGCGAGTCTTCACAAAAAAGTGCACTTTTGGTCGAGTCCATAACCGGGCTTGAAACCATCAAGAAAATGGGGGCCGAGGGTTATATGCAGCGGCTTTGGGAATCCTTTGTTGGTAAAACCGCCAAATCCGCAATGCATGCGCATTCATTATCCTCTGCGGTGCTGAACTTTACGGTTTTTGCCAATTATATGGTCACGGTCGCTATGGTTGTGCTGGGCGCTTATCTAGTGGCGGATGGCGTTATTACGACTGGCGCTTTGATTGCAGCGGTGATTCTGGCAGGACGGGCTACAGCACCGCTGGGTCAGATCGCCGGATTGCTGACACGATTTTATCAATCTAAATCCGCGCTCGAAACCTTGGATGAATTTATGCACCTGCCGGTGGAACGCCCCGTCGGCAAAAGCTTTTTAAGCCGTACTTTTTTACGTGGCCAAATCGAATTCCGTAACGTAACGTTTCAATATCCTGGCCAGCGTAACAAAGCGTTGAATGCTTGTAATATCCGCATCGAGCCGGGCGAAAAAGTCGGCATTATCGGCCCCATCGGTTCGGGCAAAACGACTTTGGAAAAGCTGATTTTGGCATTGTACGATCCGACCGAGGGATCTGTCACCATGGACGGCACCGACGTCCGGCAAATTGATCCGGCCGATTTAAGACGCAATATTGGCGTCTGCCCCCAAGACGTATTTTTGTTTTACGGCACAATTAAGGACAATATTTTAATGGGCAGAAGCGGCGTCGAAGACCGCGCGCTATTAAACGCCGGAACCATCGCTGGGGTTACCGATTTCGTCCGCCATCATCCATTAGGTTATGATTTAAACATTGGCGAGCGGGGCGAGGGGTTATCGGGTGGCCAACGCCAATCCATCGCAGTTGCCCGCGCCTTGCTGTTGGATCCACCAATTCTGATTTTGGACGAACCTAGCAGTTCAATGGACCCCGGATCGGAAAATCGTTTCAAGGCCCGTTTGCAACAAACCATCAAAGACAAAACCGTGATTGTTGTCACGCACCGCGCCTCGATGCTTAGCATTGTGGATCGGTTGATTGTGATGCATGAGGGCAAGGTGATGTTGGATGGGCCAAAGGATCAAGTGCTGGCTCAATTAAAAGACGGCGAAATGCGAACCAATTAAAGGTCGGTTATGTATAAACAAATCCTGCAGCAATATTTGCGTATTCACGAGGAAGAAACCGATTTCATGCCCGAACGCTTTGCGGCCTCGCATCGCGGCGCGCGCTTAGCTTCCCATATTCTGTTATTCGGCATCGGCGCATTCTTTTTGATTTTCTTTATTTGGGCGGCTTTCGCCAGCGTCGACGAAGTCACGCGCGGCCAAGGGAAAATCATCACCTCGAGCCATATGCAAACCATCTCCAACCTCGAGGGGGGGATTATCGATCAAATCCTGATCCGCGAGGGGCAGGCGGTGGAAAAAGGCCAAGTGCTTTTGATCATCACCAACAAATTGGCGGAGTCGGATTATAACGCGGCGCGCACAAAATATCTGAACATCCTGGCCTCGGTACAGCGTTTGGATGCGGAGTTTCGTGGCACGGCCCCGGTGTTTCCAGACGAAATTTTAAAAGAAACGCCTGACGCCGTCCGCAATGAAATGGCCCAATACCAGTCACGGCAATCTCAATTGCGCTCTAACCTGGATATTCTGCAATCGCAAGTCAGCCAAAAACAACAAGAATTATCTGAATACATTACCAGTGCCGAGAGCACGAATCGCTCGCTCGAAGTCGCCAAGCAACAGCGCGAAATCGCTCAACGCGGCGTGCAACAGGGCGTTACCTCGCGCATGGAATTGTTATCGATCGAGCGGGAAATAACCGAGCTGGAAAATCGCCTTAACCAGGCTCGCGCCGCTCAGCCGCGCGCCAGATCCGCAATTAACGAAGCGCAACAACGCATCGCGGATAAGCGGGCCTCTTTCCGCAGCGAAGTGTCGGGCGAGTTGACGCAGAAAAAAGCCGAATTATCTACCTTGGCCCAAACAATTACCGCCTCGCGTGACCGGGTGGCGCGGACTGATGTGCGCTCGCCGGTCAAGGGCACGATCAAACAGCTCAAGGTTAATACCGTGGGGGGAGTCGTAAAGCCAGGCGAAGACTTGGTTGAAATCGTACCCATCGACGACGAGCTTTTGGTCGAAGCGCGCATTCGTCCATCTGACATCGCCTTTATCCGCCCTGGCCAGGAAGCGATGGTAAAAATCACCGCCTATGATTTTGCCATCTATGGCGGGCTCAAAGCCAAGGTCGAAGATATTTCCGCCGATACAATTGTGGACGAGCGGGGCGAGAGTTATTATCGCGTCCGCTTGCGCAGTTATGCCAACACGTTCAAAGGCAACCGTGAAACCTTGCCCATCATTCCGGGCATGACTACCCAAGTTGATGTTTTGACTGGACACAAGACGGTGTTGGAATATTTGCTCAAGCCCTTTATCAAGGCGCGCGAAAACGCGTTGTCGGAGCGTTAGATTATGGAATCTGCTCCGCCTTTAAAACGCAGCTTGGCGCAGCACGTCGCGCACAAGCTTAAGAACTATTTCATTGCCGGGATTTTGGTAACGGCGCCTGTTGGGTTGACGGTCTATATTGTATGGTCGGTATTGCGCTGGGTCGATGAGCAAATCGTGCCCTTGATTCCGGGTTATTTTCAGATCGATCAATATTTGCCGATTGAATTTCCCGGACTTGGCCTGATTATCGTCCTGTGCGGTTTAACCGTAATTGGCGCGGTGACGGCCAATTTCCTGGGCCAGTTTTTTGTGCGCATTGGCGACAAGGTATTCACCCGCACGCCAATTATCCGCAGCCTATATGGCTTGTTGAAACAAAGCGCCGAAATGCTGTTTGGCGATAAACGCCAAGCCTTTCGCCAGGTGGTGCTGGTGCCCTATCCGACCGAACATAGCATGGTCATCGGATTCATCACCGGTCCCACCCATCGCCACATCCGCGAGGCGGCCAGTAACGATTTGGTTGGCGTATTTGTCCCTTTCTCGCCGATACCGACCACCGGATTCTTGCTCTATTTCCGCCAAGAGCAAATTCGCCCATTACGCCTTAGTGTCGAGGAGGCGTGGAAATTGATTTTCTCAACCGGTTTGGTCACAAGCGAGCCCACCTCGGCCGCCAATCATCATTAATCAGGCTGAAATCAGCCTGATTGCACGTACCAGGCCGCATTTTCGCGGCCAAACATGCGCAGCAGCAAGCGCAAATTATGCCCCCGCTCGGATAACAAATAGGGATCTTGGTGCATGATATGCTGCACATCGCGTTGCGCGGTTTTAAACAAATCCTGATGGGCCTGAAAATCGGCCAAGCGGAATCCGGGCAAGCCGCTTTGCCTTTTACCCAGGATTTCCCCTGCACCACGCAGTTTTAAATCTTCTTCGGCGATCAAAAACCCGTCCTCGGTTTCACGCATGATCTGCAAGCGCGATTTCGCCACCGAGGAAAGGGCATAAGAATATAGCAAAATACACGACGATTTCTTATCGCTGCGCCCAACCCGGCCCCGCAATTGATGCAATTGGGCCAGGCCAAAACGCTCCGCATGGTCAATCACCATAATAGTGGCATTGGGCACATCGACACCAACCTCGATCACGGTAGTGCTGATCATAATTCTGGTTTTGCCGGCGATAAAATCTTGCATCGCCGCGTCCTTGACCTTGGCGGTTTGCTGGCCGTGCAGGATGCCAATTTGCGTGCCAAAAATCTGTTTCAATTCAGCATAACGCGCCTCGGCTGCTGCCAAGTCGGATAGTTCCGATTCATGAACCAGCGGGCAAACCCAATAGACCTGTTGCCCTTCGTTGATAGCGCGTTTTAAGCCCTCGATGACTTCATCCAGGCGGTCGATGGCAATGGTGCGCGTATCGATGGGCTGTCGCCCTGGCGGTTTACCACTGACCCGCGATGTCGCCAAATCGCCATATAGCGCCAAATACAGGCTGCGGGGGATGGGGGTGGCCGTCATGACCAGTAAATCTGGTTCGCCGCCCTTGTGGGATAGGCGCAAACGCTGCTCCACGCCAAACCGATGCTGTTCGTCGATGGCGACTGCGCCCAAGTTTTGGAATTTAACGCCATCCTCGATCAAGGCATGGGTACCGATCAAAAGATCGATTTGACCGGCGCGTAAATCACGCAACAGGTTCTGCCGGGCCTTACCCTTGTCCCGGCCGGTTAATGTGGCTACACGCAACCCTATTGCCTCGAGCCAGGGGCTTAGCGTTTTTTCATGCTGACGGGCGAGTATCTCGGTCGGCGCCATCAACGCCGCTTGTTGCCCGCGCTCGATCGCGTTCAAAAGGCTGGCGACAGCAACAACAGTTTTGCCGCTGCCGACATCACCCTGCAACAGCCGCAACATGGGCTGCGACGCTTGCATATCTTGATCAATTTCGCGTAGGCAGGTTTTTTGCGCCTCGGTCAAGGCGAAGGGCAGATTTTTTATAAATAATTCGCGTAAATCACGCTGCCGCGCTGGGCGCCTAGTTGTCACGGCAGGGACAAGGGATTGCCGCAATAAAGCCAGCGCTAGCTGGTGAGATAAAATCTCGTCATAGGCCAGGCGGACCCGCGCCAGGTTGGTGGGTTGCAAATCTTCTTCGCGCTTTGGGGCGTGTACGGCCTGAATTGCCGCTTGCCAACTTGGCCAATTGGTTGATTGCAGCAATGTTTTGTCCAACCATTCGGGTAAATTGGGCAGGGTGGGTAAAGCTTGGGTCAAAATTTGGCGTAGATATTTATTACTCACCCCATCGGTCAGCGGATAATAGGGCTCGGCCTGGCGGATATGGGTTAAATCGCCGGGATCGGCCACATAATCGGGGTGCACCATTTGCGCGCGCCCGGCGAAATAATCGATCTTGCCGCTGATGATTTTGTTGGCAGCAATGGGCAGGGATTTTTGCCATATCCCGGCCCGGCCACCGAAATACACGATATCGAGCGTGCCGGTCTTGTCCCTGCCAACGGCCTTGAACGGCAGCCCGCGCCTAAGCGGCAGGCGATGTTCAGCAATCATGACATCCAGTGTTACAGTCTGTCCGGCGAAACGGGATAAGTCGCCAATCTGTGGCATTTGCCGCCGGTCGATCAGCGCATAGGGCAGGTGCCACAATAAATCGATAACCCTGGGCGTGCCCAGGCGTTGTAAACGCGGCGCCGAACGCGGCCCAACCCCTTTGAGGTATTGGACGGACGATAATAATCGTTCGATTGCCGAGTTGGTTGCAGACATGGGTTTAATTTTGCCGCAAAATTTGCTATCAAAGCAAGCTTTTCAAAGAAAAAACCATGACCGACCCGAATTTACTGCGCAAACGCCTCTTATTTCAGAGTAAGCATCTCGGCACCAAGGAAAACGACTTGTTGCTAGGCCCTTTTGCGGCCACAGCGCTGGCCGATATGGATTTGCCGCAATTGCAGCTGTTTGACGCCTTCTTGCAAGAACAAGATCAACAAATTTACGCCTGGCTGGTGCAAAATGTAACCGCACCAGAACAATATCAGGGTCTTATCCGTGCCATCGGTGCGCACAACACCAAAAACCGCCATGCTTCCTAAATCCATTCCGGCGGGCAATACAATCCGCCTTGGCGGTTGTGTATCTGGCGCGGATGCGCTGGCTGTCGGCGGATGGTTTGCCGATGCCGGACAAAACGCGCTTGTGGTCATGCCGGATGAATTCGCACTGGACCAATTTGCTGCGTGTATCCGTTTTTTTTATCCGCAACTGCAACCAATAACTTTGCAGGCTTGGGATTGTTTGCCATATGACCGCATTTCGCCCAGCGCCGATGTCATGGCCGCAAGGATGCTGGCCCTGGCGCAACTGGCGCGAGCAAAAGGACCGCAGCTGGTGTTAGCGACAGTTGCGGCGGTGATGCAAAAACTGCCCAAACCGGCCGCTTTGCAAAAGCGGCATTTTGTGTTGGATCCGGCCAGCAAACTGAATACGCAGGCGCTCGAGGAATATTTGCTACATAACGGCTATCAGCGCGTGGGCACGGTGCGCGAGGTGGGCGAATTCGCCTGGCGCGGGAATTTGCTGGATTTATTCATCAATGGGCAGGAATGGCCGCTACGCATCGATTTATTTGGCGACCGAATCGAGCAGATGCATAGTTTTGATCCGATTTCGCAGCGTAAAAAGTCCAAAATCGGCACAAGCGAAATTCATCTGGCTTCCACACAGGAAGTTTTATTGGATACCGGCAGTATCCAAAATTTCCGCCAGGCTTACCGCCAAAGTTTTGGCACAGAGTCGATGCAGGATACGATTTACGAATCCGTCAGCCATGGCAAGCGCTATGCGGGGATGGAGCATTGGCTGCCTTTTTTTGACCCAGAACTCGGCACTATTTTGGATTATTTGCCAGGGGCAGCGATTGTTATAGCACCTGGCGTGCCATTGGCGGTGCAGGCGCGGGACGGCGAGGTATTGGATTACTTTACCTCGCGCCAGCAGTTTTTTAAATCCAGCAGCAAGCAAAAAGACGGCGGCGCTTATCGCCCACTTCCGCCCGAGTTGTTGTATTTGGACAAAACCGCTTGGGAGTCAACCACAATTGGTTATGCGCAAATCGAGTGCCATACCGGCCAGGCGGCGGATGGCATACAATTGCCAGTGCAGCCGATCAGCCGCGTATTGCCACAGCAATTGCAAGCCAAAGGACAGGTGTTGGCAAACTTGCCGGACATTCTGCAAAATCTTTACCAGTCTTCGCGCGAGGTGATGCTGGCGTGCTATACCGACGGCTCACGCGAGCGTTTGCATAAAATGCTGGCGGATACCGGCATCGCTGCAGAGCGGATTGATGCTTGGGCCGATTTTACTGGTACGCGTTGGCGTCGTCCGGCCCTGGCTATTTTGCCGCTGGAACATGGCTTTGGGTATGGCGATAATGTCGTCATCACCGAGCAGGATTTATTAGGCGATAGGTTAAGCCGCGTTGGTCAACGCGAACGCAAGGCCGAAAATATTATTCTCGAGGCGGGCAGTCTGGCCCCCGGTGATTATGTCGTCCACAACGATCATGGCATTGGGCGGTTTACGGCGCTGGAAACGATCACGGCGGGCGGGGCGGGACATGATTGCCTGTGTTTGGAATATGCCGGCGGCGATCGGTTGTTTGTGCCCGTGGAAAACATCGATGTGTTATCGCGTTATGGCTCGGACGAGGGGGCGATTGCCCTGGACAAGCTGGGCGGGGTGGGTTGGCAGTCGCGCAAAGCACGCGTCAAGCAACGTATCGCGGAAATCGCCGAGCAGTTGATCCGCATCGCCGCCGCACGGCAAACACGCATCGCCCCCATTATGCCCAAGCCGCATAA
>CANGQU010000008.1 GCA_947456345.1 Alphaproteobacteria bacterium
CAGCATTAAATAATCCCGCTGGCGCGCAGCAATTGGTGCAAATGGATGTTATCGCAGCACCATTCTGCCCGTATGGCTATATTCCGACCAGGGTGGAATTCGCTGGCACAGCTAGCATGGCTTTTTTAAGAGATCGAAAAGTTACCTGCACCAAGCTTTATCCCGAAGCGCAGCTAAACAATATGCCCGCAGGCGTGGCCAGCCCCGCGACGTTTACTCGGCAATATAAAACTAGCCAGGGCAATTGCAGCTCAGCGATTCTACAAACCCCGTACGGCACCGAGCGACCAGTTTTTTACCTGGCCCGGGATGGACGCATGCAATGCCTGGCGGTGAAACGTATTTTGCCCGCTGATATCGTCGTTGATGATTTATCGGATTTGTATGGCATCGATCACACCATCGGCATGTATTACGAACGTGGGTATCTGGTTGATCCCAATACAATGGCGGTCTTTGGCACGAAACGGGCGCTGTTATGCCAGAATAACGGTGCGCCGAATTATAACGCACAAAGAGGCGAGCTGAATTGCGGCCCATCCATTCTGTCGGCCAATTTCGCTCCGCCGCCCGAATCCAACTATGCGTGCCAAGATGGGAATTACATTGTGCTCACCCAACGCAGCGGCGAGCCGATGGTCACCAATTGCTTTACGCCCCAGGAATACAACCAGTTTTACCTAGATTTGAATGCGCGCGATTACGATTCGTTCTTTGATTTTGGCGTAGCCAGACAGGGCCAGGCCTGTGACCAGGGAGAGTACGTAAGTTACCTGGACGGCAAGCTAAAATGCATGAGCCCACAAAATTTCCTGCTCAGCATCATGCCCACGCAAAGCTGCACTAGAACCCAGATGCTAAGCTGGGATCGCAGCGACAACAAATTCATCTGTGTGGAGAGATAGGTATGAAAAACCACCGCCACACCTTGAATAAAATTACTTTAACTAGCCGCGGGTTCATCGGCGGCGGGTTGTTGATCGCCTTTGCCGCTGGCTTAATGGCGATGTATACGGCGTGGGGTTTTACTAAAACCATCGGCGCCACGGCCAACAGCCAAAAATCGGTGCAGACCAAAGTGCAACTCGAGCGCATGGCCAAAGATTTAGCCGAAACCAGCGTGAACATCCAAGGCGCAGTGATATCGGCCCCACCTATGGCTTCAGACGCCGGGGGAATCGGCGACAAACCATCGGTAAGAGGCAATGAAGTATGGGGCACAAACGTCACAGCAAGCGCAGGGTTTTTACCCAGCGGCTATAATTTCCGCCGCACCAAGGATGTTCTATATGCGCCGTTTTATTATCGAGCCACTGCCAGCACAGCTCCCCCGGCAAAAGGTTATATAATATCCGACAAAACCGGTGTACCCGCCCCCAACGATATTTCATTCGCCTTGGTGTCAGCGGGCGCGAACGGCCAATTCGAAACCACCATGGGCAGCCTGCGCGATGGATTGGCAGGGGGTGACGATGTGGTGGCGTATGCAACCGTAGCACAAGTCAGCGGCCAGAATTATCAGCAGATAGTGGAAGGCGCTGGCGACATCCCCAGCTGCGGTCTGGTCAATAATGACGATGGCACACAGAAATTTACCACCCTGCAATGGGATGCAGCCGAGAAAAAATGGACTTGCGCCGATTCCGATATTAAGTCGTTTAACATTGCCGGCTCTAATGACGCCCTAAAAGATTGCCCGACGGGAAGCAGCATCGCGATCAAAAACTATACCGACAAGGACGGCAAAGCAGCCACGCGCCTGGAGTGCCTGCCGTCGATCAGCCCAACCAATCAATCGCGGTTTGGCTCTATTTTAAACGCCGATGGCAATCTATCCGCTGTGTATGACGCCCGGTTGGCGTTCGGCAAGCCACCTTGTGCTGACACAAGCACAATGGTGTGGACCACCGGTCGACTTTCAGCGGCTGTTTCCAACAACCGCAGCCGCACAACACCATATCAAACCGGTTACACCTGTCGGCCTGGGGATACCCCGGTCGTCCAGACTGTGCCTGGCTTCTGCTTTTATGGCGAACTGCCGGCCCTAACATTGGACGGCAAATACACCTGCGCCAAACTTTATCCGCAAAAAAATGGCGTTTTTGATCCGACTTCAGGCAATTTCTCCGATCTGTTTATCGGCGAGATGGAATGTGTACGCAGTATGGGCAACAACCTAACGATCCAATGCGACGAACGCGCCGTGCCATTTTATGCTAATGGAATGGTCTTCGGCAAAGGCACAGTCGGCGGGGAATACCCGTTATGCGCCCCAGGTTTCCGCGCGGGTTATTTGCCTGACAAGGGCTTGGGCTGCTTTATCTTGAACGATCCACAAATGGCCGCTGGCGCAGAGTTGGATCAGAGCATTCATTTCAAAGATAATTGCCCCAAAGGCCAAGTCATGCGCGTTATGCCTTACTCGGTAAACGGCGCTAACCGGGTAGAATGTATCGATATTATGCAAGCCTTTGCTTTCGCGATGCCGGCCGCAGCATGTCCGTCGGACCCAGATCCTCGTTTGAACCGCGGCCCCGGCGCATTGACTTGGGACCGTGAAAACATACAGCTGAAATGCACTTTCGTCGATCGTTGCAATATACAAGGATCGAATGTGGGGGTAGTAACATGCCCAGAATAGCCTTAAAATCAAACATGATTGGCTACAACCCAAGCTACATGGGACAACGCGGTGTGGCAGTGTCTTCGATACTGCTGTTGGTGGTTATCGTAAGCCTAATGTTAAGCGTGGTGATCCGCCCCAATATCCTAAGCATGAAACAATTGCAAGGCATCAGCCGCGAAAATGCAGCCGAAGACTCATTGATGGTCTTAGCAAAGAATATCGTCAGCAAAAGCACTTATATCGCCAATGCCAAGAATCCTGATCAGTTCTTTTTACAACCCCCTCCTATGGAAAGCCTTGGCGGCGCAGTCCTTGGAAAAATTGAATTGGGCGTCTCTCTAGGATACTTGAACACCAGCTTGGTCAATTCCGTGAGCGGATTGGACAGAAAAAATATCGGCTATTGTGCTTTTACCTATGCAGCGAGCAACATAGATGCGTCAAACAATGTCATCCCAGATGGCGTAATTCCAGTGTCCTCACGTGGGCCGACAGCAGCGCAGTTTATTCTGTATTTTGCGGAATCAAGCCAAAACTTGCCGGAAAAATGCAGCGAGCTAAATCCGTCTGCGCAACAATACGCGGGAAACAACGTCAAAGTACTTAAAATCAGCGTTGACCAAGCCATGAGCATGTTCCGCAGTAGCACCGCCGAGCAAGGCCGCTTGCCTGGAGAATGCCAGCCAGGTGAAACCCTGGCTTTGGAGATGGTTGCGGGCAATATGACGTATACTTGCAAGGCTACGATCGCTTCGATGTCGCTTAGCGATGAATCAAATCAAGGCTGCACTGAATCAAACGCACCGCTGACGCTAGCGGACGGCGGCAAGACCGGCCTTGAATGCGCACCAGTGCAATTGAGAAACATGCAGGCCTTGGTAGTCCGGCAAAATCAGGATGGCACTGTCTCCTCCCTCTATTATGCCGAAGAATATTTGGGGCCGGATATGAATGCGGCAAGTTTCGAGACGGATCGCGCGCCGACTGTTCCCGCAAACGCCGGGGCTTGCGCTCCGCCCAGCTTGAACTCGTCGGACGACACTTATGTTGGTGGTGGCGCGCTGGTCCTGCTGCCTAATGGCGGTTACACTTGCGCAGACGTTAGCGAGATCGGCCTAAAGAGAAAAGTCAACGATGCCAGCGCTCCCTTGTGCCCCGACGATAAACGTCTGGTTTGGCTGCCGGGCGAAAAAGTTGGGCTTTCCTTCGTTTGTGAAGGATCTAAACCGAGCGACCAAAACTGGGGCAAAATTACGGCTTGCGAAAAAGACAGCGCTTATGGCATGCAAGGCTATTCGCCTGAAGCTAATAAATTTATCTGCTTGGACGATTTACCGCCAGCCACAGGCAACAACAGCGTCTTTAAATACCTTACCGCCAATAGCAGCAGCGGCTGCGCCGACGGGTTGATGGTTGGCACCGATGGCGGCACAAAAATTAAATGCTTTGACTTTATTTCGGCTTTTGGATCAATTTTTAACTACGATACCCTGCGCCTTTGGGTTTCGTTGTATGTGCAATCGCAATCGAATTATTTCACTCAGCCGCTTCCGATCCCGAACGAGATTCAATGGGCGATGAATTGGAACCCGGTGCAACAAAAGATTATCGCCACATATCCGAGCAATCTTTATCCAGATAACGGGGAAATCGACGATACCACAACATGTAACCCATATCGAAACAGCAATCAATACATCGTCATGGAGTATGATCCTGCAACCAATCAGTACAACTATAAAAATCCCGGCCAAACCGCGACTGGAAAAGAAGTCACAAGCGGAGAAACTTCGGAATCCGTAAAAGCAAGTGGACTGGAAACGTCCTATGAAGGCCCTAATTGCGACGGTTATATGAATGACCCGCTGGTGGTGTCTTGCCGCAATTCCTATCGCAGCTTAATGACAACCAGCTACCCGCTGTATTTGACCAATATGCGCGCCTGTACCCGCAATCCGACCTACATCGAACCCGCCCAGGAAATTTTGAATGCCTGTGAAAACACCTATGGGAGTTTGAAATTCACTAATCCGCAAGGCTATGTCACGCAAATGAAATATTGCACCGGGAACGAAGCATTTACATTCCCCGACCAGAATTTTTTCACGACTTGCATCAATGATTTTAATGCTGGACGATACAGCTATTCTTATCTTAGCTATCAAGGGACGATCACCGCCTGCGTTGGCATCGCCAAAGGCACGATACCGGCAGTTCCCGATCCAATGCTGGATCCGAACGCTCCTGTTGTGAATGAGCCGCAATTGCCGACGGGCGTTACGTCCGCCCCCGTTGACAATGCCGTCGATCCAAACATAGTGCCGCCTAACGCAGATTCTCAGGGAACCCAACAGCCTAATTGATTGTAGCGCTCAGATCTCGACAGCCACCGCCACGGCCTCACCACCACCAATACAGAGGCTAGCCATGCC
Source organism: Alphaproteobacteria bacterium (assembly GCA_947456345.1). Taxonomy (GTDB): domain Bacteria; phylum Pseudomonadota; class Alphaproteobacteria; order SHNJ01; family SHNJ01; genus CANGQU01. The sequence continues at coordinate 5,059 of CANGQU010000008.1, forward strand.
GCGTTTTAATCCCCGGTCTTGCAAGGCGTGAATCAAGCTAACCAATATCCGCGCGCCGGATGCGCCGATCGGATGGCCCAGCGCACAAGCGCCACCGCGAATATTCACCCGACTTGCATCTAGGCGCAAATCCCGTATCGCGGCCATTGTCACGACTGCAAAGGCTTCGTTGATTTCAAACAGATCGATCTGATCCATTTCCCAACCTGCTTTGGCGGCGCATTTTTGCATGGCGCCAATGGGGGCGGTTGAAAACCATTTCGGCTCCTGCGCGTGGCTGGCATGTGCCACGATGCGGGCCATGGGCGTAAGGCCGTGCGTTTTAACTGCACCCTCGCCTGCGATCAATAATGCCGCCGCACCATCGGAAATCGAACTGGAATTTGCCGCCGTCACCGTGCCGCCATCGCGAAAAGCGGGTTTGAGGCTTGGGATTTTATCCAGCTTGGCTTTGCCCGGCTGTTCGTCATGCAGGATCGTCACATCGCCGGATTTTTGTTTGATGACGATGGGAACGATTTCGCGAGCGAAATTCCCCGCCGCGATTGCTGTCTGGGCGCGGGTAGTGGATTGAATGGCGAATTCGTCTTGGGCTTGGCGGGTGAATTGGTAATGCTGGGCGCAATCCTCGGCGAATTGGCCCATTAATTTGCCGCGATCATAAGCGTCTTCTAGCCCATCCAGGAACATATGATCCTTGACCTCGCCATGGCCAATGCGTAACCCGCCGCGCGCCTTGGCCAACAAATATGGCGCATTGCTCATGGATTCCATCCCACCTGCCAAAACAGTGGAATTTTGCCCGGCCATAATCGAATCATAAGCCAACATCACGGATTTTAGTCCCGAGCCGCAAACTTTGTGCACGGTGGCGCATGGTACGGAATCCGGTAAACCCGCGCCCAAGGCCGCTTGGCGCGCGGGCGCCTGACCCAATCCCGCTTGCAGGACACAACCCATGTAAGCCTCGTCGATATGAGCGGGATCAAGGCCGCTGCGTTCGATGACGGCCTTGATGGCGGCGCTGCCCAATTGCGGCGCGGTTAGGCCGGACAACTCGCCTTGAAATGCGCCCAGCGGCGTGCGCGCCGCCGCCGTGATGTAAACCGAAGTCATGGGAAATCCTTTGAACTTAGAGCTTAGAACTTGGAACTTACTTTACTCGCCCGCAATCGAGGCGCCGGGATAACCCATCGCCCCCAAGCCACCACCCATCAAACTGGTGCTGCCCATCAATTTTGGATCTTGGGACATCAAAGCGCCGGGCAAATCCTGGGAGACATATTGGAACCAATCCTTGCCGGTAGCAGTGACGTCGCCGACAAGACCGGTGCTACCCAGGATCAAGGCCCAGTCGCGGGCATTGGCCAGGGTTTCTTTGCTGCCTTGGGCGTAATTCTCGCGCACGCCTTGGATGAATTGTTGCGCTTGGCCCTGGCTAAAGCCGGTCAAGTTTTGAATCGGCGTCCATTGCCGCGACCAAGCGCCTTGGACGTTGCCCTGGGATTTTTGCTGGACAAAAGGCGGCTGCGAGCGGCCGGTGGGGCGCGGCGGCAGCGAATTTTTATTTCCCTGCGCGGCGTTGGCCAAACGCTGCTCGTTGGCGGCCTTTTGACGCTCTGCGCCGTATTCCGTGCTCCATACCGGTTGGGAATTTTGCGCCCATACCGGCGTTGCGATCAATAAAGCCATCAAAAAATATCGCATCTTTTTTCTCCTGTGCCCTATTCCCTATGCCCTATAACCTATGCCCTTACCTTAGGCTGCTTCGGCGAAAATTTCCCGGCCTATCAGCATGCGCCGGATTTCCGATGTGCCCGCGCCGATCTCATACAACTTCGCATCACGCCATAAACGCCCTACCGGATATTCATTGATATAGCCGTTACCGCCCAGTGCCTGAATCGCCTCGCCCGCCATCCAAGTGGCTTTTTCGGCGGCATATAAAATCGCCCCGGCAGCGTCCTTGCGGGTAGTTTGCTTGCGATCACACGCCGCAGCCACCGCATAAACATAAGCGCAGCAAGCGCTGTAGGTCGAATACATATCGGCCAATTTTCCTTGCATCAATTGGAACTCGCCGATTTTTTTGCCGAATTGCTCGCGCTGGGTGACATAGGGGACAACGACGTCCAAACATGCCCGCATGATCCCAAGGGGACCCGCGGCCAAGACGGCGCGCTCGTAATCCAAACCCGACATCAATACATTCACGCCTTTACCTTCGGCACCCAAGATGTTTTCGGCTGGGACTTCACAATTATCGAAAATCAATTCGCACGTATTCGATCCACGCATGCCCAATTTGTCCAATTTCTGCGCTGTCGAAAACCCCTTCATGCCTTTTTCTATCAGAAAAGCCGTAATACCCTTGGAGCCCGCATTGGGATCGGTCTTGGCGTAAACCACCAGCACCTCGGCATCCGGGCCGTTCGTGATCCACATCTTGGTGCCGTTCAATACATACCGGTCGCCTTTTTTGACGGCTACGGTGCGCATGCCGACTACGTCCGATCCAGCACCCGCCTCCGACATCGCCAGCGCGCCAACATGTTCGCCGGAAATAAGCTTGGGCAGATATTTTTGCTTTTGCGCATGCGTGCCATTCAAATTGATTTGATTCACACATAAATTGGAATGCGCACCATAAGACAATCCGATCGAGGCCGAAGCGCGGCTGATTTCTTCCATCGCCACGACATGCGCCAAATACCCCATGCCCGCGCCGCCATATTCTTCGGGCACGGTGATGCCCAACAAGCCCATCGCGCCGAATTCCGGCCATAAATGCCGGGGGAATAGATTGTCGTGATCCGTCGAGGCGGCGATGGGGGCAATCTTGTCGGCGGCGAATTGCGCCACGGCCTGGCGCAACAAGTCGATTGTTTCGCCCAAATTGAAATTCAATGTGCTATAAGTCTGTGCCATAATGCCCGTTGGGTGGTTTGAAATTTACCTTCTTACTTTACACCATCCCGCGACCTATTTAATAGTGCGCCAGGTAGTATTAACAATATCTTAACAAAGCGAAGCCTTCATGCCGCAGCAGCGAATTTTTGGCCTCCTCAAGCGCCATAGCAATAAAATATGGGCAAGCGTCGCCGCCGTATTGTTTTTGGCTGCGGGTACGTTTTTATACGACGCTCTCAAGGGGTATACGCTGGCAGAATTTCACGGTGCCATAACCGCCGTGCCGGTCAACCATATCTATGCTGCTCTGGGCTTGACGGCTTTGTCCTATGTGGTGCTGGCGGGTTATGATTTTTCGGCGCTTTACTATATTCATAAAAAAGTACCGAAATTGCGGGTATTCCAGGCCGCTTTTATGGGTTTTGCCTTTTCCCAAAATTTGGGCGTGGCGCCGGTTACGGGCGGATCGGTCCGGTTGCGGGTTTATGGCAGCGCGGGTTTAGGTGGGCTGGACGTGGCCAAGGTCGTTACGTTTGCCGTTTTGACCTATTCGCTTGGCATCATGGCGATTTTCGGCTTTCTACTGGCGTTTTTTCCAAGCTACCTGACCAATATCGATCATTTGCCGATTATGGCCAGCCAGATCATCGGGGCGCTGACACTGGCGGCACTGCTGGGGTATGTGTTTTATGTCGAATACCGGCGTAAGCCGTTCACCTTTCGCGGCATCGAATTCCAGCCGCCATCCGCCCGGCTGTCGATTGTCCAATTGCTGATTACGATTGTGGATTTGTGTCTGGCTAGCGCCGTCTTGTACATGTTATTGCCCGATTCGAACGTGATCGGATTTTTCAACGTATTTGTGATTTATGTGGTGGCAACCACCATCGGGATTTTATCCCACGTCCCGGGCGGTTTGGGCGTGTTCGATTGGGTGGTGCTGATGATGTTAGGCAGTGTTTTTGCCACACCCACCATCATCGGTGCATTATTGCTATATCGTATTATTTACTTATTCCTGCCGCTGATCGTGGCCGCGATCAGCTTGATGCTGTTCGAAATGCGGCAAGGTAAAAAAGCCTAGGCACTGTTGTGAAAGGTGCTAGGCCTAAGGATTTTTGCGGTTTTCGAGAACCGCAGCGCAGCGTACATAGAAGTACGTGAGCAGCGGAAGCGTAGAAAACCGCAAAAAGCCGACGGCATAGTTAACCTTTCACAACAGTGCCTAACCCTTGGCTAGATTCACGACCTTGTTGGGCGGGATCTGTGCCTGCGCCTCGATCGCGGCAATGGCGGTCATGTTCACAATCCCGCGTACGGATATGGATGGCGTAACGATGTGCACGCTTTGCCCCATGCCCATTAAAATCGGCCCGATGCTAAGCCCATCGCCCAAACCCTTCATCATGTTATAAGCGATGTTAGCCGCATCCAACGTCGGCATAACAAATAAATTCGCCGCGCCCGATAGGCGCGAATTGGGGAAAATCCGCTGCCGGATTTCTTCGGATACGGCGGCATCCGCATGCATCTCCCCCTCGATCTCGAGCGATGGGGCGCGCATATGGACAAGCGACAACGCCTCGCGCATTTTGCGCGCGCTGGGCGCATCCGAGCTGCCAAAATTAGAATGCGATAACAAGGCTGCCTTGGGCTCGATGCCAAAACGCCGCACGGCCTGGGCCGCCAGCAAAGTCATTTCGGCAATCTCATGCGCCGTGGGGTTATCGTTGACATAAGTGTCGCACAGGAAATAAATTCCGCGATTCAAGACCATCACGTTCAATGCCGATGGGCTGTGCACGTCGTAATCCAGGCCGACGATATCCGTTAAATCCTGCAAATGGTTTTGATACCGGCCGCTAGTGCCACAGAGCAATCCATCCGCCTCGCCGCGCTTGACCATCAAGGCGGCGATCACGGTGTTGCGCGTCCGCACGACGGTCTTCGCCAATTCTGGCGACACCCCGCGCCGTTCCAATAAACGATGGTACAATGC
>CANGQU010000009.1 GCA_947456345.1 Alphaproteobacteria bacterium
TATCTTATACCATCATTAATAAGGGGAATTGTTATGGCTTATTCTATCGCCATCATGGGCGCTACCGGCAATGTCGGCCGGGAAGTTTTGAATACTTTGTACGAACGCCGTTTCCCGGTGCGGGAAATCCACGCGCTGGCATCGGAAAAATCCTTGGGCAAAGAAGTTGCCTATGGCGATGATGAGCGCATCAAGGTCAAGGCATTGCGTGATTTCGATTTTACCGGCGTGGATATTGTGTTCGGCGCGGCCGGATCATCCGTGTCCAAGGAATACGCGCCCAAAGCGGCCAAGGCCGGGGCGATTGTGATCGACAAAACCAGCCACTTCCGCATGGACCCGGACGTGCCGTTGATCATCCCCGAAGTCAACCCGGATGCGATTGCCGGCTACCGCAAAAAGAACATTATCGCCGTGCCCAATTGTTCGACAATTCAAATGCTGGTGGCCTTAAAGCCGTTGCACGATCTGGCCAAGGTCAAGCGGGTGGTGGTGGCGACGTATCAATCCGTTTCAGGCGCTGGCAAAGAGGCCATGGACGAATTGTTCAATCAAACCCGCAACGTCTTTGTGAACCAAGAGCGCAAGGCCGAAGTGTTTCAAAAGCAAATCGCCTTTAACCTGATTCCGCAGATCGACGCCTTTATGGATGACGGCTCGACCAAGGAAGAATGGAAAATGATGGCCGAGACGAAAAAAATCCTCGACCCCGATATCGAAGTCAGCGTGACCTGCGTGCGTGTGCCGGTATTCGTCGGCCATTCCGAGGCAATTCACGCCGAATTCTATCAACCGATCAGCGTCAAACAAGCCCGCGATGCGTTGCTAAAAGCGCCCGGAATTGAATTGATTGGCAGCCGCGACAAAGAAGACTACGTCACGCCTATCGAATGTGTTGGCGCGGGCGAGGTGTTCATCAGCCGCTTGCGCAGCGACAAGACCGTCGCTCATGGTTTGGCATTTTGGTGTGTCAGCGATAATTTGCGCAAAGGGGCGGCATTGAACGCGGTGCAGATTGCCGAGCTGTTGATTGAAAAGCGGATGTTAAAAGCGGCGTAACATAAATTTGATATGTCATCCTGAGCGAAGGCATGCCCTAGCGAAGGATCTGGATGATCTAGATCCTTCGGTCGCTACGCTCCCTCAGGATAACACTGTATACAGAGCGAATTATGGAAGCGGATTTATTATTGGTCTACACGGCGGTGGGGGGATTTTTCCTCTTTGTGCTGTTGATGGCATTTGGCGGGCATGTGATGCCCACCGGCAGTATGATGCGCGATCCCACCCGCAGGGGTGACATCGCGATTGCCATTTTCTCGGTAGTGGGAATTTTATTTTTGCTCTGGGTGACTTATGGCGGCTGGAAACATTTTTTCGGGGTGGCGCCGCCGCCCAAGATTGAGCAGGCCTTAATCGCCCCCACCGCCGTCCAAGGCGTGACGCATATTGTCTTCCTCCAACCCCAGGCCATGGAAAAACCAGCGGTGGCTAAACGGCAACTGCGCCGCTATTGCGACGATTATCTAAATCAACACCCTGGCGAAAGCGGGCAATGCGTGGTTTTTGCCTGGTTGGACGCGCGGATTTTGCCGCGCGCTTTTCCGATTTCGGGCGCGGCGTTGGCGGGAATGAGCGCCAATTATGTGTTTAACCGGGTGGGCGAAGTGGACCGGTTTTGCTGGCTCGAGCGCGGCCGGGTGGTCGAGGCGAATTGTTTTTAAGCTTGGGTTAACAGTTCTAAGTTATAACCTATCACCTAAAATCAATCCCATATCACTAGCGGGCGCCTTAATCCGCCACATACCGAATTTTCCGTTTACTCCGCCCTCTATCCCACTTACTATCCCTTGGAATCATTCTAAATTATGGTGCTGTATGGCTCTGGCTCCGAAAACACATAAACGGCCTCTATCGCCGCATTTACAAATCTACCGCCCGCAGATCACAAGCGTGCTGTCGATCAGCCACCGTTTGACCGGTATCGCCTTGTATTTCGGCTTGTTGCTCTTGGCGGCGTGGTTATTGACCCTGGCTGCTTATCCGCCGTGTTTCGCGTGGATGCAGGGGTTGCTGAAAACCCTGTTGGGCCAGGTCGTTTTGTTCGGCTGGGCATTTTGCTTTTTTTATCATTTGTTAAACGGCGTGCGCCATTTGGCCTGGGATGCGGGCGCGGGCTTTGCTTTGCCCGATGTGTACCGGACCGGCTGGGCGGTTGTGGGCGGCAGCGTGTTTTTGACCATCTTGGCCTATGGCACGGCTGCCGGGTGGTGGGTCAATTTTATCTAGGGATCGGCGCATGCACGATAAAGACGAAAAAATGCAATCCGCCTATGGCCGTATCCACGGCCTGGGTTCAGCCAAGGATGGCACCGGCCATTGGTGGGCGCAGCGGGTCTCCGCCGTGGCGTTATTGGGCCTGGGGACTTGGTTCGTTTACGCGGTCTTGATTTTCACGGCGATGGAGCCCGTGGCGGCCCGCGATTGGCTGGCGCAACCGCTAAATAGTATTTTGTTGGCGTTATTCACCCTGACCGCGCTTTATCACGGCCAATTGGGTTTACAAGTTGTGATCGAAGATTATGTGCACACCCACGCCCGTAAATATGCGGCGTTGGTATTGGTGCAATTTGTGACATATGGCGCGATGGCGGCGGTTGTGTACGCCATTGCCAAAATCAGCCTTGGGGTATAACGCATGCAGGCTTTGCAATCCTACAAAGTGATTGATCATGAATTCGATGTGGTGGTCGTGGGCGCCGGGGGCGCGGGTTTGCGCGCGACCATGGGCATGACGGCGGCGGGTTTGAAAACCGCTTGTATCACCAAGGTTTATCCGACCCGCAGCCACACCGTGGCGGCGCAGGGCGGGGTGGGCGCGGCTTTGGGCAATATGGGCGATGGCGATACCTGGCAGAATCATTATTACGACACCATCAAGGGTGCCGATTGGCTGGGCGATCAGGATGCGATCGAATATATGTGCAAAAACGCCATCCCGGCGATTATCGAATTGGAACATTACGGCGTGCCGTTTTCCCGCACGCCCGAGGGGAAAATTTACCAACGCCCCTTTGGCGGGCATATTTTGGATATGGGCAATGGCAGCCCGGCCAAACGCGCCTGCGCTGCTGCCGACCGCACCGGCCATGCGATTTTGCACACGCTGTATCAGCAATGTTTGAAATATAACGCGCAGTTTTTTGTCGAATATTTCGCCCTGGATTTGATTATGGACAATGACGGCGTATGCCGGGGCGTGGTGGCCTTGTGTCTCGAGGATGGGACGATCCACCGGTTCAAAGCGCATCAAACCGTGCTGGCAACCGGCGGCTATGGCCGCGCTTATCTGAGTGCTACCAGCGCGCATACTTGTACCGGCGATGGCAATGCCATGGCATTGCGGGCGGGTCTGCCGCTACAGGATATGGAATTCGTGCAGTTTCACCCAACCGGGATTTATGGTGCGGGCTGCTTGATCACCGAGGGCGCGCGCGGCGAGGGCGGGTATTTAACCAATAGCGAGGGCGAACGGTTTATGGAGCGTTACGCCCCATCCGCCAAAGATTTGGCCAGCCGCGATGTCGTATCCCGCGCTATGACCATCGAAGTCAATGAAGGGCGCGGCGTCGGTCCGAACAAGGATCATATTTTATTGCATCTGGAGCATTTGGACCCCGCCGTACTGCACGAACGTCTGCCCGGTATTTCCGAGACCGCGAAAATTTTCGCCGGTGTCGATGTCACCAAACAGCCGATTCCGGTTTTGCCAACTGTGCATTACAACATGGGCGGCATCCCCACCAATTACCATGCCGAGGTCATGCGCCCAACCGCGAAAGATCCGGATGCGGTATGTCCCGGCTTGATGGCGATCGGCGAAGCGGCTTGCGTGTCCGTGCACGGTGCTAACCGTTTGGGCACGAATTCGTTGTTGGATATTGTGGTGTTCGGCCGCGCTGCCGCGTTGCGCGCCAAGGAAACCATGCGTCCCGGCCAACCCCATCCGCAATTGCCGGGTGATGCGGGCGAATTGGCGGTGGCGCGATTGGATAAAATGCGCAATGCCAGCGGCGCATTAAAATCGGCCAAAATCCGCGACGATTTGCAGCGCGCGATGCAAACCCATGCCGCCGTGTTCCGCAACAGCCAATCACTGGATGCAGGTGTGGCCAAAATCCGCGCAGTTGCTGATTCGATGCAAGAAATCGGTATCAGCGATCGCAGCCTGATCTGGAATTCCGATTTGGTCGAGGCGATGGAGTTGGAAAACTTGGTCAGCCAGGCGGTGGTGACCTTGGTGTCCGCGCAAAACCGGCATGAATCACGCGGTGCGCATGCACACGAAGATTATCCCAACCGCGATGACGATCATTGGATGAAACACACCGTTGCTTGGTGCGATTTGGCGCATAAAACCCGCGTCGATTACCGCCCGGTACATACCCAAACCCTGTCCAGCGACGTGCCGCCGATCCCGCCGAAAAAACGGGTCTATTAGTGGTGAGTGGTGAGAGATGATAGATGCAGAATAATCTAGCGTTGCATTTGATAATGCATATGGTTTTATCGGCGATACCGCCCGTCGTGGTGGGCGGCAATGGTTGGCATGCCGCACCTGCGCCAGTACATGGGCTGGTGGCCGTACTGAATCGCGGCTTTTATATAGAAGAACAAAAACGCCGCCGTCGGCAAAAATAGGAGAGAGGGCAATGCAAAACACACAAGACCAAGACAATACCGTGCTGCATTTCATCGGCGATCATCTGTTATGGGGCATCGAATTGCCGTATTTCACGACAGTGCCAGAGATGTTGGTGGCGGAAAACATAAATATCGAAAACGGCCCGGTACCGGTCATGGCGCCGCCGCGCGTTAAGCAAATAGTAGCGAATGATACAGATAATCAAACGGATGCCAAAATCATCCGCTTGTTTGGCAAATAGGTTGACGGCGTAACATCGAGGTGAGTCATGGTCGAATTAACATTGCCGCGTGAATCGAAAATCGTCGCTGGGCGCGTGCACCCAAAACCGGTGGCAGCCAAAAACACCAAAGTGTTTAAAATTTACCGCTGGGACCCCGTAGCGGGCGGCCAGCCGCGTTTGGATGAATATACCATCGACCTCGATACTTGTGGGCCGATGGTGTTGGACGCGCTGATCAAAATCAAAAATGAACAGGACGGCACACTCACTTTTCGCCGTTCCTGCCGCGAGGGGATTTGTGGGTCCTGTGCCATGAATATCGATGGCACTAATACCCTGGCCTGTACCAAGGGCATCGACGAAGTGTGCGGCGAGGTCAAAATTTACCCCCTGCCGCATATGGAGGTGATCAAGGATTTGGTGCCGGATTTGTCAAAAATTTTCGCGCAGTATCAGTCGATCAAACCCTGGCTGCGCGCCGAATCCGAAATCACCACCGGCGCCGAATGCCGCCAGTCCGAGACCGAACGCGCCAAACTAGACGGGTTGTGGGAATGTATTTTGTGTTTTTGCTGCTCCACGTCTTGCCCCAGCTATTGGTGGAATGGCGACCGGTATTTGGGCCCGGCAGTATTGCTGCAGGCGTATCGCTGGATCGCCGATTCGCGCGATGAAACGGTGGGCGAGCGTTTGGACGATCTCGAGGATCCGTTTAAACTATACCGCTGTCATACGATTATGAATTGCACCAAAACCTGTCCCAAGGGCTTGAACCCGGCCCAGGCGATTGGCAGCATCAAGCAATTGATGGTCGCGCGCAAGGTGTAAGAGCTAAGCATTAATGCTGTAATGATATGTTGCCGTCAGTCGATAAGTTGCGGTTATCGATTTTTCAAGGTTGATACCACTGTAGGCAACAGCAGCTATAAAATCACTTCCGATACGCGTAGATCAAAATATCCTGAAATTCGTGCGCGGCGGGCGGGGCCAGTCGTGCGGTGCCCAGGGTATAGCCGAAACCATGGGTTTCCAGGATCTGCAGCATCCCGGCCAATTTATCTTGTGCGGCGTGGATATGGTGATGATATTCCATGAATAATTTTTGCACGTGGCGCAATTTGCCGCTGTGGACCAGATCCTGCATCACCGCATCCTCTGCCCCTTCGACATCGATTTTCAAATAATCGACGGGACCGGCGATGTAATCCGATAATTTGGCGGTGGGTACGGTAATGGCGTGTTTGTTCATCCGTGCGGGATCGGTGCTCATGCATAAATTACCGGCCGTACCCGGGTCGTTGTAAAACGTGATTTCACCGACCCGGTCGGACAACGCGATGGCGTGGGCCTGTACATCACTATACAAATTCGCCGCCAGGTTTTTTTGCAGCAAGGCAAAGCTGCTGGGGTCGGGCTCGAAACACGTTACTTGCGCATGGGGGAAAAGTTTTTTGAAAAATAAAACGCTGATGCCGATATTGCTGCCGCAATCGATAATCACCGGATCGGGGCGATCGCACGCAAACGCATAGGGTTGCGTTATATAAATTTCATCGAATAGGGCGAAAAACCCCTCGGGCGTAAAAGCATGAAATGTCTGACCCAGCGCGCGGAATTCGGTGGTGCGGGCGAATTTGTGATAAAAACTATAGCCTAATTGCAAGCGCGCATAAGCCAGCGCCAGCGCGGTGCCAAAAATACGGTCGCGCCGCCAGATTTTACGTGCTTTGTTCAAGGATCCCAGAATCGATGCCATGATGGTGCTTTCTGTTTGCTTGCGGCCCCTTATATCTTTTACAAAGGGCAAATGCAAACCACGCTTTGGCAGCGCTATCAGGCGGCAATCGCCGCCGGTTCTATCCACGCCGATCCCGTCCAGGCGGCGCTGGTGACCGCCCTGCAAACTTTGGGCGATCAGGTTGCCCAATATCACCCCAAACAACGCAGTGGGTTGTTCAATGCCGTGCAAAAATGGCGCGGCGGGGCGATCACCGCGCCCAAGGGGTTGTACATCCACGGCGGCGTCGGGCGGGGCAAGACCATGGTGATGGATATGTTTTTCGAATCCGTCCCAACGTTGCAAAAGAAACGCATCCATTTTCACGCCTTTATGCAAAACGTGCACGAACGTTTGCACGCGATGCGTAAGGTTCAGCCCGATCTGGCCGATCCATTATTGCCGCTGGCCAAGACGATGGCGGACGAAGCGTGGTTGTTATGTTTCGATGAATTCGTCGTGCACGATATCGCCGATGCGATGATTTTATCGCGGTTGTTCGGCGCGCTGTTTGATTGTGGCGTGGTCGTGGTGGCGACATCGAATGTGGCCCCCGACGATTTGTACCGCGATGGCTTGCACCGCGAACGGTTTTTGCCGTTTATCGATATTCTGCGCCAGCATGTGGCGGTGTTTCATTACGATGGCGGGCGGGATTATCGGCGACTGCGGCTGGCGGCGATCAACCGCTATAATTATCCATTGGACAATACCGCTTTACAAAATTTGCAAACGGCCTTTGCCGAATTGACCGGCCATGCCAAAGCCAGCCCCCATAGTGTTGTGACCAAGGGGCACCAATTGACCATTACGCGTGCCGCATCCGGCGTGGCCATGACCGATTTTACGAATTTATGCGGCGGTGCCTATGCGGCGGGGGATTATTTGGCGCTGGCGCGGGAATTTCATACCCTGATCCTAGCTGGTATTCCCGTCTTTAACGTTGAATTAAAAAACGAAGCGCGGCGGTTTATCACCCTGATCGACGTGTGGTACGACCAGCGGCGGCAATTGGTTTGTTCCGCTGCCGTACCGATCTTGGATTTAGGCGGCAATCCGCCCATTTTGCGCGAGTTCGAACGCACCCAATCGCGGTTATTGGAAATGCAGGCGACGGAGTATGGGGTAAAAGAGTCGTGAGTCGTTAGGCGTGAGTTTTTAGGAGTCGATATTTGGCAATAGATTATTTCCTAACGACTAAAGTCTAACGACTATCGACTAGACAATCCAAAGCTGGTAAAAAACCCCATTAACCATAGGAGTTTCCCATGACCAAACGCGCAAAAATCGCCCTGATCGGCGCCGGACAAATCGGCGGTACGCTGGCCCTGCTGGCGGGCATGAAAGAATTGGGCGATGTCGTCTTATTTGACGTGGTCGATGGCACGCCGCAGGGCAAAGGTTTGGATATTGCCGAGGCGTCACCAGTATTGGGTTTCGATGCACAGTATACCGGCACCAACGGCTACGAAGCGATTGCTGGCGCGGATGTGGTGATTGTCACGGCCGGTATCCCCCGCAAACCGGGCATGAGCCGCGACGATCTGATCGGCACCAACACCAAGGTCATGCAAGCCGTGGGCGAGGGGATCAAAAAATTCTGTCCGAACGCGTTTGTTATTTGCGTCACCAATCCGCTCGATGCGATGGTTGGCGTATTACAAGAAGTGTCCGGCCTGCCGAAAACCAAAGTGGTTGGCATGGCGGGCGTGCTGGATTCGGCGCGCTTCCGCTATTTCCTGGCCGATGAATTCAAAGTCAGTGTCGAGGATGTGACGGCATTCGTCCTGGGCGGGCATGGCGATACGATGGTACCGCTGGTGCGGTATTCGACCGTGGCCGGTATTCCGTTGCCGGATTTGATCAAAATGGGCTGGACCACGCAGGAACGCATGGACAAAATTGTGGATCGCACCCGCAATGGCGGCGGCGAAATCGTGGCGTTATTGAAAACCGGCAGCGCGTTTTACGCCCCCGCAGCGTCAGCGATGGAAATGGCTGAATCCTATTTGCGCGACAAGCGCCGTTTGTTGCCCTGCGCCGCGTATTTGAACGGTGAATACGGGGTCAAAGGGATTTATGTCGGCGTGCCGGTGATTATCGGCAAAAACGGGGTTGAGAAAATTGTCGAAATCCAAATGAACGCGGATGAAAAAGCCATGTTCGATAAATCGGTCGCAGCCGTGCAGGATTTGGTCAAAGTGACCAAGGAAATCCAAGCCAAGGCAGCCTAAATTTTTTAAAACAAAGGATACCACGATGAACATCCATGAATACCAAGCCAAACAATTACTCGCCAAATACGGCGTCGCCGTACCCAAGGGCGCGGTTGCTTACACTGCTGACGAGGCCGAAAAGGCCGCGAAATCCCTGGCCGGTCCCGTGTGGGTGGTCAAGGCGCAAATCCACGCCGGTGGCCGCGGCAAAGGCGGTGGCGTCAAGCTAACCAAATCGATTGCCGAAGCCAAGGAGGCCGCCAGCAAAATGTTGGGCATGAATTTGGTCACGCACCAAACCGGCCCCAAAGGCAAAGAAGTCAGCCGCGTTTATATCGAAGAAGGTTGTGCGATTGAACGCGAATTGTATTTGGGCATGTTGGTGGATCGGGCTACGTCGCGTATTACGGTCATGGCCTCGACCGAGGGCGGGATGGAAATCGAAGAAGTCGCCGCCAAGCATCCCGAGAAAATTTTAAAAGCCGTCATCGATCCGGCGGTCGGTTTGCAATCCTTCCAATGCCGTCAATTGGCGTTTGGTTTGGGATTAAAAGGCAAGCAGATCAATGCGGCTAACGAATTCATGCTGGCCATGTACAAGGCGTTTATCGATTTGGATTGCAGCATTGTCGAAATCAATCCGCTGGTTGTCACCAAAGACGGCAACGTGATGGCGCTGGATGCGAAAATCAATTTTGACGACAACGCGCTGTTCCGCCACCCGGACATCGAGCAGATGCGCGATGAAACCGAAGAAGATCCGATGGAATTGGAAGCTGGCAAACACAGCCTGTCCTACGTCAAAATGGACGGCACGATTGGCTGTATGGTCAACGGCGCCGGGTTGGCGATGGCGACGATGGATATCATCAAATTGCACGGGGGCCAGCCGGCCAATTTTCTCGATGTGGGCGGCAGCGCGACGAAAGAAAAAGTAGCGGAAGGATTTCGGATCATTTTGTCAGACAAGAAGGTCCAAGCGATTTTGGTCAA
>CANGQU010000010.1 GCA_947456345.1 Alphaproteobacteria bacterium
AAGGCATCAACCACCATCGGGTTAATTTCAGCTTTGGCCAAGATGGCGGTGACGGTTTCGCGCATGCGGGCCAACATGCCATGGAATAAATTGAACGCTTCGCGTTTGTATTCCAGAATCGGATCCCGCTGCGCATACGCGGCCAGGCGCACGCCTTGGCGCAGATGATCGAGCTGCAGCAAGTGATCTTTCCAGGTGTTGTCCAACACGCGCAACAATTGCGCTTTTTCGACCTCACGCCACAACGCCGTGCCGTATTGGGCGCGCTTGTTGGCGATTTTGGCATCCATGGCCTGGGTGATGCGTTGACCGATTTCAATTTCGGTGACGCCTTCTTCTTTGGCCCATTCCACTAGCGGCAAATCTAGACCGAAAATGCGGCGGCATTCTTCGTGCAGCGTATCAATCAGCCATTGTTCCGGATAGGAATTGGGCGCAATTGCGGATCCCAGCAAATCGTTGATCACCTCGGCGCGCATATCGTCCAGCATCGGGCCGCAATCATCCATAGCCATGATCTCGCGGCGCTGCTGATAGACGACGGTGCGCTGATCGTTCATCACATCGTCTTCTTTGAGCAGCATTTTGCGGATTTCAAAGTTGCGGTTTTCCACTTTTTGCTGCGCTTTTTCCAAGGCGCGGCTGATCCAGGGGTGGGTGATGGACTCCCCATCTTTCAGGCCCATAGTTTGCAGCAGACCCTGCATCTTTTCCGAGCCAAAGATCCGCATCAAATCGTCTTCAAGCGACAGATAAAATTTGGATGCCCCCGGATCGCCCTGCCGGCCCGAGCGGCCGCGCAGCTGATTGTCGATGCGGCGGCTTTCGTGACGTTCGCTGCCAATCACAAACAGTCCGCCAGCCGCCTTGACGGCGGCGCGGGCGGTTTCGATTTCTTCGCGGATTTGCATGGTGCGTTTTTGAATCAAGGCCGGATCGCTGACGCCATCCAATTCCTGGCGCAAGCGCATTTCCAAATTGCCGCCCAACTGAATATCCGTACCGCGCCCCGCCATGTTGGTGGCGATGGTGACCGCACCCAACCGCCCGGCTTGGGCGACGATGAATGCTTCGCGTTCGTGATGGCGGGCGTTTAGAACCTCGTGCTTGATGCCGTTTTTCTTGAGTAATTCGGACAATTCCTCCGACTTCTCGATCGAGGTTGTGCCAACCAGCATCGGCTGCTTGCGCTCGTAACACTCGCGGATCTGGGCCAGCATGGCGGCATGTTTCTCGGCTTCGGTGCGGTATACCTCGTCGTCGTGATCGATCCTGGCTACAGGAACATTGGTTGGGATGGATATAACATCCAAACCGTAAATTTCACCGAATTCCGCTGCCTCGGTCAATGCCGTGCCGGTCATGCCGCCCAGTTTAGGATAAAGCCGGAAATAATTTTGCAGCGTCACCGACGCCAGGGTCTGGTTTTCAGTTTGCACGTTGACTTTTTCTTTGGCTTCCAGTGCCTGGTGCAAGCCGTCCGAAAACCGGCGCCCTTCCATCATGCGGCCGGTGAATTCGTCGATGATAATTACCTTGCCCTCTTTGACGATGTACTCCACATCGCGGCGGAATAATTTATGGGCACGAACTGCTTGGTTCAAATGGTGGACGATGTTGGTGTTCAACACATCGTACAAGCCACCATCGGTTAGGATTTTTGCCTCGCGCAGCAGGGTTTCCGCATGCTCCGAGCCGCGGTCGGTCAGCGTTACTTGGCGCGCCTTTTCGTCCAGTTCAAAATCGGCCGCTTCCAGTTTGGGAATAATCTGATCTACCAAATAGTATAATTCGGTCGACATCTCCGCCGGGCCCGAGATAATAAGCGGCGTTCTCGCCTCGTCGATCAAAATACTGTCCACCTCGTCCACGATGGCGAAATGGAACGGGCGCTGCACCAAATCCTGCATACGGTACTTGGGCGCAATATGATCGCGCAAATAGTCAAAGCCGAATTGACTGTTGGTGCCATAGGTGATATCGCAGGCATAGGCGGCTTTACGCTCCTCGTCGTTCAAACCTTCGACGATGCAGCCGACATCCATGCCCAATCGCCGGTATACCTTGCCCATCCAATCGGAATCGCGCCGCGCTAGATAATCGTTGACGGTCACCACATGCGCGCCCTTGCCGGCCAAGGCATTCAAATAGACGGGCAGGGTGGAAACCAGGGTTTTCCCCTCACCGGTTTTCATCTCGGCGATCATGCCACGGTGCAGAACCATCCCGCCCAAAAGCTGGACATCGAAATGCCGCTGGCCCAAGGTGCGTTTAGCGCTCTCGCGGACATTCGCGAACGCCTCGGGCAGTAATTCATCGAGGCTACGCCCAGCTTGCGCTTGTTCTTGGAAACTGCGGGTTTTAGCCAATAGCTGATCATCGCTTAGTTTTTCGAAATCGCTCTCCAAGGCGTTGATTTTGCCTACTAAAGGCTGGAGTTCCGCCAACACGCGGTCGTTATGCGTGCCGAAAATTTTACGGGCGATTGCTGCGAAAACCATGCCTGACCTCGAAAATGTTGTTGTCGTTGAAAATCCTTGCCATGCTTAGTGTCTGGACCAGGCAAAGTCAATCATGCCACGCATAGGATTAGGGGGTATGTGGGCAAAGCTCCCGCTAGCGATGGCCAAGCACATATAAGGATTAGTTTTGGCAAAACCAAGGCAAGTAGATTCTTGCCGCCAAGATGATTAATACACCAAACAAAATGCTCAAAAAGGATACAATTCTTGCAAAATAGTTGCGATTATGATATAATCAAAGAATAATAAAATATTACGGTATTTCAATATGTTCATGATTGATCCTGTTAACATACCTAAGGCGGAGAAGATCCGCAGCTATGAACGCAGGCGCATCGATCGTGCCATCAGGCCAAGCCCCTTTGCCAATAATTTGGAGCAGCAAAATCTATCCCAGCAAGAGGAGGGGGCGCCATCCCCCCCACCAACGGTTCGTGTGTATCACGGCGAACCGGCGGCTATGGCCGATGTTTGGTCCGAATCCGCGGTGCGCCGCCGCTGGCGGGAACGTTTAATGCAATATTTTGCTGCCAAGGGCATGGATTTGATCGCCGCCGCCGCACAGGCCGAGAAATTTCTGAAACTGCGCGCCTATAAAAACTCACAGTCAGCCCCGCAATTTGTGATCATCGACAGGGATTTCATCCCCACAGCATCGTCGCCCGACGATCAGCCTCATTTGGATATCAAGGCTTAGTATTTTCTGCTTTCGGCGTTACGGTTTTGTGCTACATAAAGGGCCATAACAATTTTCCCAAAGGTTTTATCCGATGCTTAATTTCTGGAAAGGATTATCGATGTTGCAGAGATTTTTGGTGGTGCTCGCCACCCTGGTCGTTTTGGCCGCCGCTTCTTATGGTATTGCCACCGCCGCCGATGCCAAGAAAATCATCACCGCCGAAGCTGCTGCGGCAGCCGATGCCAAATTGGCCGCAGATACCGTTATCGCCAAGGTAAATGGCACACCGATCAAGGGTGCCGAATTGTTAGAAGTAAAAAACACCTTGCGCCCGCCCGCCAATCAAATGCCGGTCGATCTGGTGTTCAATCAGTTGCAGGATCGTTTGATCGATGGGCAGCTGGTACTGCAAGCCGCTATCAAAGAGAAATTTGATAGCGACAAAGAAGTCGCCGATAAATTGGCCAAAGCCAAAGAGCGCATCATCCAAGATTTATATCTAACCCGCAAAGTCGGCCAAAATATCACCGCCGATGTCGTCAAAGCGCGTTATGACAAAATGGCCGCCGATTTCAAGCCCGAGGCCGAAGTAAAAGCGAGCCATATCTTGGTTGCTACCGAAGCCGAAGCAAAAGCGATTGCCGAGCAATTGAAAAAAGGCGCTGATTTTGCCAAGCTGGCCAAAGAAAAATCTACCGATCAGGGTTCGGCCCAAAATGGCGGCGATCTTGGTTATTTTGCCAAAGACCAAGTGGTTGAACCATTCGCGAATGCCGCATTCGCCCTTAAAGATGGCGAAGTGTCCGCACCCGTGCAATCTCAATTCGGTTGGCATATCATCAAAGCCGAAGCCCGCCGCAATAGCAAAATGCCGGAATTGGACAGCGTGCGTTCTGAAATTCAGCGCGTGATCGCCG
The DNA here is from genome assembly GCA_947456345.1 of Alphaproteobacteria bacterium. Classification (GTDB taxonomy): domain Bacteria; phylum Pseudomonadota; class Alphaproteobacteria; order SHNJ01; family SHNJ01; genus CANGQU01. Next base: position 4,119 of record CANGQU010000010.1, read on the forward strand.
ATGAGAGATTGGCCGATTTGTTCAAGAACTTGCGTTCCACCGCAAAAATCGAAAAATTCGGCATTGATGGCAAGCCATTGGCCGCAGCCGATGCCAATGCCGATTTGTCTAAACCCGCGGATGCTGGGGACAAGAAAACCCAGTAAGCATGACGCCGCGATTATTGTTCGTTGTCGCCGCTGTGTTACAAAAACACAGCGGCGAAATTTTATTGGCGCAGCGCCCGCCTGGGCGCAGCATGGCGGGGTTGTGGGAATTTCCCGGCGGCAAGCTTGAAGTTGGCGAAACACCCACCCAGGCTCTGTGCCGCGAACTAGCCGAAGAGCTGAGCGTTTTGATCGAGCCTATGCATTGCCGTCCCTTGACGTTCGTTGAATACCCAAGCCCGGAATTCTGTTTGTTTATGCCGCTTTATCATGTCACCCAGTGGCAGGGGGAACCGCGCGGCCACGAGGGGCAGGCGCTGTCTTGGACTAGCTTGAGCAATTTGCATCGCTACCCCGTCCCCCCGGCGGATGAGGCGTTGCTGCGGGATTTGCCACGCTTGCTGACAGCTTAGGGTCTGGCAGAATCGCCGGTGCCGATTTCTTGTCCATCCAGCGCATCGGCCAAGCGAGATTTCGCGCTACCGGGCCGCAACGCCTGTTGCTGCGATGCTGCCGGCGCCCAAGCATTCAAATAGATAATTTGCACACTGGCGATTAATGCGCCATCGGCGTTGGTAAAACGCTCGGCATACAATTTCCGCGCCAAAGCCAGGATATCCGAACGCAAGGGGAGGGTAGAGCGTTGCCGCGCAAAATTCGCGTAGCCCAGTTCGCGGATTTGGGACAACAGCCAATCCAAGCTTGGGATCGCCAGTTGCAATCGTTCTTGATGCGCCACTGGCAAGGCAAAGGGCAACGCCGGGAATAGGCTGCTTAACGCTGCGAATTCCGGCAAAGGAATCGCGCGCGGCCCAGCACCACCGCGCAGCACGATTTCGGCCTCGAATAAACATTGCCGCATTTCAAAAAAAGATTCCGCGCCCATGACGCTGGCCAAAAACAATCCATCCGGCACAAGGGCGCGCCGCGCTTGCCACAACACCCCTTTGATGTCGTTACAGGCCTGCAATTCCAAATTGCTGATAATTGAATCCAGCGGCATGAGGGGCTGGGTTAAAATCTCGCTCTGTCCATCAGCGGTTGGGGCGATGGCGATAGTCTCGATGCGGCAATGCGGCATGCGTTCCGTTAGCGCCGTGCGTAACAATCCCCCGTGATCGCCCAAAAGCCCGATCGATTGAAAATTCTTTTGGTAATCGCCCAAATCGTCGATCAAACGCGTGGCGATTTCGCGGTGCAATGTCAGCGCCGCAGGTGAAGGATGCGCGCGCCTGGCCTGGCGCTTGGCGCGCAACACGTTGTCCAGCACGGCATTTATAATCGGGGGTTGGGAATCGGCCATAATTTGTTATAATCCTAAAAATCATGGTTGACCATCCGCTCCCCGTCGCCACCGCCTATCAACCTCCGTCAGCCAAACCATGGCGAGAGGCATTGGCCCCCGCCCTCGATTTTCTACTTCCCCATTTGTGCGCGCATTGCCGTTGTCCGATTGGCCGCGAGCCTGGGGTCTGCGCCGCATGTTGGGCGCAGCTAAGTTTTATCACCGCGCCGCAGTGCCATTGTTGCGGTTTGCCCTTTCCCTATGACCTTGGGCCGGAGGCGCTATGTGTGGAATGTTTGGAACGCCCGCCCTCATTTACCTTGGCGCGCGCGGCTTTGCGTTATGATGACGCGGCCAAGCCCTTGTTGTTGGGGTTCAAGCATGCCGATAAAATCCATTGGCGCGGATTACTGACCAAAATGCTACTACCGCAAGCCGCACCGATTTTAGCCGGCGCGGCGGGCATGATCCCAGTGCCCTTGCATTGGAGCCGGTTATTGCGCCGCAAGTACAACCAGGCCGCGTTAATCGCACAGGAATTGTCGGCGCTGGCCGCCATTCCGCACCGTCCAGAATTGTTGCGTCGGGATAAGCGTACCACGCCGCATGTGGCGATGAACCGCAAACAGCGGCAAAAAAATGTGACGGGTGCGTTCAGTGTTCCGAAAAAATTTCATACTGATGTCGCGGGTAAAACCTGGGTTTTGATCGATGATGTCTATACAACCGGCAGCACGGTCGATGCCTGCAGCAAAGCGTTGCTAGAGGCGGGCGCCAGCGAGATTCGCGTCCTTTGCTTGGCGCGGGTTTGCCACGATATTTGATTTTGATTTTGTTAGCGCTACATTGTCGATTGTAACCGGAGGAAGCCCATGTCCAATCAAATTGAAATCTACACCACCACCCATTGCCCCTATTGTGTGCGGGCCAAGGAATTGCTCAAGAAAAAAGGCCAGGAGTACAAAGAAATCAATGTCGAGACCGAGGAAAGCCTGTGGCAAGAATGCGTGACGCGTTCGGGCGGGCGGCAAACTGTGCCGCAGATTTTTATCAATGGCACTCATGTGGGCGGTTGCGACGATTTGTACGCGATGGACAAAGACGGCAAGCTGAATCCGTTACTGGGCCTTGGCGCATAAAATATAATTGACCGCTGTGTTGGCCGACAGCGCCCAAGACCGTGTCAGGGGATTAAACGTAATACCCTGCGCGTTTTCGGGCCCGAAGCCCGACGTTTGCAGCATGGCGGTGATTTCTTCCGGCGTTATAAACTGTGTCCAATCATGCGTGCCCGGGCGCACCCAACCCAAAACGCGTTCAGCCATAATAATTGCGCCCAGATACGACCAAGTGTTCCGATTCAAGGTCGATAGGATCAACAAACCACCTGGCCGCAATAACTGGCGCAGCGTTTGCAAAAATGCCGGTGGCTGATTGACATGCTCGATCACTTCGAGCGCTAGGATTACATCGAATACAGATTTAGAGCTCACTAAATCCTCGGCCACGGCACAACGATAATCCACGGCCACGCCCATGGTTTTGGCATGCGCGGTGGCTGTTGCAATCGCCATAGGATCGCCGTCGATTCCAGTCACTTTTCCGCCTAGTCTGGCCAACGGTTCGGCGATTAATCCCCCGCCGCAACCGACATCCAATATGCGCAAAGCTTTGGGCGCGTTGCTGGCAAAATGCTGCCTTAACGCCGTCAACACAAAATCCATGCGGATCGGGTTAAGGGCGTGCAGCGGCTTGAATTTGCCGGATGGGTTCCACCAATCGGGCGCGTCTTGGGTGAAATGCTGGATAGTGGCTTGGTTAAGAGAAGACATAGCGGGCAGCGTAAAGCGTAAAGCGGACAGCGTAAAGTAAAATTCTCTCGCCTATCGACTATCGCCTATACACTTGATTTTACCGGCTATGCCGGTAAAATCAGCGCATGGCACGTTTAGTCTTAAAATTTGGCGGTACATCGGTTGGCGACATCGCGCGTATCCGCAAAGTCGCGCGTTTGGTAAAATCCCAACGCGACGAGGGGCATGAAATCGCCGTGGTCGTATCCGCCATGTCGGGCGAGACCAATAAATTGGTGGCCATGGCGCGCGAAATGGCGGCCGTGCCGAATTTGCGTGAATATGACGCGATCATCAGCACGGGCGAGCAAGTTACCGTGGGGCTGTTGGCCCTGGCGTTACAGGAAATCGGCGTCGCCGCGCAATCGTTTTTGGGCTGGCAAATCCCCTTGCGCACTGATGCGCAGCACAGCAACGCCTGGATCGAAGAGGTTGCAGGCGAAAAGCTATCGGCCCTGATGCAAAAAGGGACAGTGCCCGTGATCGCCGGATTCCAAGGTATAGGACCCGACGGCAGCGTAACAACATTAGGGCGCGGCGGATCTGACACCACGGCCGTGGCCGTAGCGGCGGCGGTCAAGGCCGATCAATGCGATATCTATACCGATGTCGAAGGCGTGTTCACGACCGACCCGCGCATTGTGGAAACGGCGCGCAAGCTGGATAAAATTTCATACGAAGAAATGTTGGAATTGGCCAGCCAGGGGGCCAAAGTGTTGCAAACCCGTTCGGTTGAAATCGCGATGCGTTATCGCGTGCGGGTGCAAGTATTATCCAGTTTTAAATCAGAACGCGGCACATTCGTTGTGGACGAGGGGGAAATTATGGATGCAAAAAACGTCAGCGGCTTGGCTTATTCCAAGGACGACGCCAAAATCCAAGTGGTCGGGATTCCGCACCAAACCGGGGCGGCTGCCGCGATTTTTGGCCCCCTTACCGAAGCCAATATCAATGTCGATATGATTGTGCAAAATGTTGGTGATAGCGGCAAGGCCAACATTGCCTTTACTGTGCCCAAGGTTGATATGGAGCGCAGCGTAAAAATCCTGCGCGAGCGGCAAGCCACCATCGGCTTTAGTGATGCTAGCAGCGATCCCAATGTCGTCAAGGTTTCAGTGGTGGGCCTCGGCATGCGCAACCACGCTGGTGTGGCGCAAACCATGTTCCAGACGCTTTCCGCCAAAGGCATCAATATTCAGGTTATATCGACATCCGAAATTAAAATCAGCGTGTTGATCGCAGCCGAATATCTGGAACTTGCATTGCGCGCCCTTCACTCCGCCTATGGTTTAGACGCAGAAGCTAAAGCCGCTGCTGCTTAGAACTAGGAGCATTCCCAGTGCAAAAAACCTATGGCGTATTTAGCTTGCCGGTGATTGTGGGCGCGCTGGGGTATTTTGTCGATGTCTATGACATTTTGCTGTTCAGTATGGTGCGCAGCGCCAGTTTGCGTGAATTGGGCGTGGCCGAGGCGGATTTATTATCGACCGGCGTGTTCATCATCAATCTGCAATTGATCGGCTTGTTGTTGGGTGGTGCACTGTTTGGAGTGTTGGGTGATAAATTCGGCCGTAGCAAGCTGATGTTCGCCAGTATCATCACCTATTCCCTGGCGACTTTGGCCAATGCTTATGTCCAGGATGTCGCTACCTATGCTGCTTTGCGTTTTATCGCTGGGCTTGGGCTGGCGGGGGAATTGGGGTTGGCAATCACCCTAGTGTCAGAATTGCTTTCGCGGGAAAAACGCGGTTATGGCAACACTATTGTGGCCGCTGTGGGGGTGACGGGAGTCATTTTTGCCGCTTGGGTGTCACAACATCTGCACTGGCGCGATTGCTATGTTTTGGGCGGGGTAATGGGCTTGGCCTTACTAGTGCTGCGTTTCAAGGTCGCGGAATCTTTTATGCTTGCGGAATTGGCGACTACCGTCAAACGCGGCAGCCTACGTTTGTTTTTTACCAATTTTGATCGGATGCGCCGATTCGTTTGCGTGGTACTGGCGACCGTGCCATGTTTTTTTGCCACGTGGTTAATGGGCAGCTTTGCCCCCGAAATCACCACTGCCATGGGCTTGGCAGCGCCTATTACCGCCGCCGAGGCAATGATCGCTATATATATGGGTATCGCTCTGGGCGAGGTGATTATCGGCGTGAGCAGCCAAAAACTCCAAAGCCGCCGCAAAGTCGTCTTTGCGAGCCTAGCAGTCTTTAGTGTTTTTGCTGTCTGGTTTTTCGCGCTGCCGCATGGGCAAGACCGCGATATGTATTTGTG
>CANGQU010000011.1 GCA_947456345.1 Alphaproteobacteria bacterium
TCTCCTCCCCCCTTGTGGGGGAGGTTGGGTGGGGGGTCTGATAACAACACAGAAAAACTATCGTATATCATTTTCAACTTTGGAAACCCCCTCCCTAACCCTCCCCACAAGGGGGAGGGAACTTTTAACCAGCTCTAATTGTAAAAAATAATTAGCAGGAACAAAAATGTCTTTCACCTTTACCCCAGCACCACAAATCGATTTAATTCAGCCATCGGCGACATTGGCGATCAATGCCTTAGCCAATAAATTGAAAGCCGAAGGGAAAAACGTAATTTCTTTTGCGGTGGGCGAACCGGACAAAGCCACCCCCGCCCATGTCGGCAAAGCCATGGCCGATTTCGCACTGCTGGGGCAAAACAAATATGCGTCCCCCGCCCCGCCCGCCTTGGCGGATGCGATCATCGGCAAATTCAAACGCGACGATGGGTTGACGTTTGAACGCACCCAAGTTACCGCCGGTGTCGGCGGCAAAGAATTGGTGTTCTGGGGCATTGGCACCTCGGTCGGCAAGGATGACGAGGTCGTCATCCCCGCCCCGTATTGGGTGTCGTATCCGGAAATCGTCAATTTCTTCGGCGGCGTGCCAAAAATTATCGCGCCGGTACGTCATGATTTAAAAATCACGGCGGATGAATTACGCGCGGCGATCACGCCGCAAACGCGCTTGTTTATTTTCAATCAACCGTCCAACCCGGCAGGCGTGGTTTATACCAAGGACGAGGTTGCAGCGTTAGCGTATGTGTTACGCGAAGCCACAAAAACCAATCCGCGCTTGGTGATCATCTCGGACGATATTTACGAAAAACTGGTCTATACCGGCAGTTTCCACAGCCTGGCAGCGGTGGCACCCGATTTATTACCGCGCATGTTGCTGATCAACGGCCTGTCCAAATCCCATGCCTTTACCGGCGCGCGCTTTGGCTATGCCGCGGGGGCAGCACCATGGATCGGGGCGATCAACAAAATGCTCTCCCAATCCAGCACGCACGGCCCCACCATTGTCCAGGCCGGTGCCATCGCCGCCTTGAACGGTCCCGAAGATTTTTTAAACGAATGGCGTACCGATTATGTGCGCCGCCGGGATTTTGTCTTGGCCGAATTACAAGGCGTGATGCCCTGCGCCACGCCGGGCGGCGCGTTTTACGTGTTCCCGGATATTCGCCAATACCTGGGCGGCCAATATAATAGCGACAAAGATTTTGTATTGGCATTATTGGAACGCGAATTGGTCGGCTGCGTCCACGGCTCGGCCTTTGGCATGCCCGGTTTCATGCGCATTTCCTATGCGACCAGCGACAACAATTTACGCGAAGGCTTGGCGAGAATAAAAAAATTCTGCGCTTTAATAATAGGGTAGAGTGGATAGTGGAGAGGCGAGAGGGGATAAATACAGTAATTTAGCCGATCAATGCGATGTTAATTGGGCTTATATCCCTCACCCGCTCACTTCGTTCGCACCCTCTCCCGCTGGCGGGAGAGGGTTGCGCAGCCTTAGCGCGTAGCGCTTAGGCGAAGCTGGGTGAGGGTGGTTTTTGTCGTAACACAAAAAACGACTATGCACCCTCTACACTCTCGACTACAGCCTATCTCCGCACAATATCGACGCGTTCTTTGGGGCCATCGGGGGCCAGGCCCACGGGCTTAACCCCCAATTGATTGCCGGGCACGCCGAGCCCGATCAAATGATCGCGCACGCTGATAACGCGGGAAAGCGCCACGCGCTTGGCATCATCGCCGGATTCTTTATCCGGGGTGGCATAGCCGCGCAATTCGGCCATGCCGGGATCGGCTTGTAAATTCTTGGCTACCGGCTGCAAAGCATTGCGGGCTGTGGCATTAAGCTCGTCACTGCCGGGATTAAAAGTCACGCTGCCAATAGTCCGGCCAGTATTGTCGCCCGATTGCGGCAAAGGCATAGCACCGCGCGTGCGCGGATCGATATCCTGCCAACGATAACCGGCAAAGCCCATCCCCACCCCCGCGCCAGCCATGGCCATCACCGGCTGGCTGAATTGCAGGGCTTGGGTAGGAGTTTTACTATCGAATTTCCGCCGCTGCTTGCCGGTAGGCGATTTTTTGGCGCTGGCGACCAGCTGCTGGTTCCATTGACTGCGCGGCTTCTTTAATGGTGGTGTGGGCAAAACCGCAGGCGCTGCCACTACCGGGCGGCGGGGTGCCGATGGCTTTTGCTGTTCTTGGCGGATCGCGTGCATGTATTGGGTTGGCACATTTGGGGTTTGCCCCAGACTTTGCAACAGGGCGTCATTGACTTCGACGCTGGGCGCGCGTGCAGCTGCAGGCAAAGCGAGTGCCAGGCCAAGGCAGAAAATGGAAATAGGCTTTGCTAAACGGACCATGGGAAACCAGGGCTGATTATATCAAGCGCGCATCATAGAACAATAACAAAGCTATTGTGGGTAAAAAATCACCCCGCCGCCTTGGCGTTGGGCGAGGTGGCAATCGGCGGCATCGCCAGCAAATCGGTCATTATTGGGGCGATGTGCGGATTGGTCGCCAAAATATCCGGGCTGTGCGCGGTGGCATGCTGGCCTTGTAAATCGGCCACGATCCCACCGGCTTCGCGGACCAATAACAATCCGGCTGCCGTATCCCAGGGGCTAAGCCCGCGTTCCCAAAACGCATCAAAGCGCCCGGCGGCAACATAAGCCAAATCCAAAGCGGCTGCGCCCAACCGGCGAATGCCCGAGGATTTAAGCGCAATCGCCGCCATCTCGCGTTGAAACCGCGGCATATCGGGATCGCCAGCACCCATAAATGGAATGCCGGTGGCGATCAGGCAGGTATTAAAATCGCGCCGCGCCGAAACGCGCAAACGGCCAGTGCGGGTGGCAAACGCCCCCGTACCCTTTTCCGCCCAATAAATATCGTCGATCAGAGGATTATAAACATAGGCGGCCACAATTTCGCCCGCGCGTTCCAGCGCAATCGAAATCGCGAAATGGGGGACGGCATGCAGGAAATTAGTGGTTCCATCCAAGGGATCGATGATCCAGCGATGCTCGCCGTCGCCCTTGATATCCTTACCCTCTTCGGTCAAAAAGCCGAATGCCGGGCGGGCGCGGGACAGTTCCTCGCGCAGGATTTTATCAGCACGTTGATCAGCGGCGGACACAAAATCGGCCGGGCCTTTTTTGCTGACCTGTAAATGTTCGACTTCGTTAAAATCGCGGGTCAACGACCGCCCCGCCTTGCGGGCGGCAGCGTCGATCACGGTCATCAGCGGCGAATATTTGCTCATTATTTGGCGCGCTCGACGAACGAGCCGTCTTCGGTTTTAACCACCACTTTTTCGCCCGAGGTTACGTATTGCGGCACCATCACGCGCGCGCCATTCGATAATTTAGCAGGCTTAAAGCCGCCCGATGCGGTTTGGCCCTTGACCACGGGCTCGGCCTCGACGATTTCCATGATCACCGATTCCGGCAACGACACGCTGAGCGGTTTGCCTTCATGCATGGAAATTTCCACGTTCATCCCATCCTGGAGAAACTGGGCGGGCTCGCCGATCAAATCGCGCTCGACGATGATTTGCTCGTAATTCTCGTTATTCATGAATGTAATATGGTCACCATCCGCGAACAGATATTGGTGCGGCACGGCGTCGATGCGCACGACCTCGACCGCTTCGGTGGAGGCAAAGCGAAAATCTTTTTTATTGCCGGATGATACGTCTTTGGCTTCGACCTGCACGAACGCACGCAAATTGCCGGGCGTGCGATGCTCGACCTTGATTACGGTCAGCAATTTGGTCTCGATTTCGATAATATTGCCCGCTTTGAGGGCGTTGGCTTGGACTTTCATTTTTTCTGCCTCTGTAAAAATGCGTCGCCCGGCATTAGGCCGGGCGGGTTTAAATTCATCGCGGTTTTAACAAATTATCGGCGTTAAAGCAACTAGTTCCTAAAGCTTGCGCCAAACGCCGTCACCCCAGCGCCCGCCCCGCCCGGATGTCCCCAGATGGCGGAAACAACGGCAATGAAATCGGCGCCCGCATCGATGATGGGCTGGCAATTCGCGGCGGTGATGCCGCCAATCGCCACGCAGGGCACGGTTGTGGCATCCACCCAATCGCGGATCAAATCCGGCGTAGCGCGATAGCCGGAATCTTTGGTGGTGGTGGGATAAAACGCGCCAAAGGCAACGTAATCCGCCCCCGCTTCGGCCGCATCATAAGCTAAATCTTTGGAATTGTGACAGGTGACGCCGATCATTTTATCCGCGCCCAACAACGCGCGCGCATCGGCATAATTCATATCGGATTGGCCGATATGCACACCATCACATCCCATGTCGGCGGCCAGATGCACATGATCGTTCAACAATAATGGCACATCGTGCTCGTGGCACAAATCGCGAATGGACGGGATCAGGGCGCGCAGATCCTGTATCTGGATATTTTTCAAACGCAGCTGAAATACGCTGACCAACCCCGTGGTCAACGCCGATTCTAGCTGCGGCAAAAATTTTACGAGCTCAATTTGCGGCGGGGAGATGAGATAGAGTTGTGTCATGGGGTAATGGGGGCTGGGGTATGTGGTTGGTGTTGTCATCCCCGCGTAGGCGGGGATCCATTTTATGGCACTATTTCGGCAAACAAATCATGCCAATCCATATTGGTTTGCTGTATCAACCGCATTTTCCAGGCGCGATTCCATTTTTTCAACTGCTTCTCTCGTACAATCGCTCCCTCGATACTGTCGAATGGTTCAAAATAAACCAGATTTTTTAAAGCGTGTTTTTTAGTAAACCCCTCAACGAGTCCGTTTTTATGCTCAGAAACTCGGCGCACCAAATCATTTGTTACGCCAACATAAATCGTGCCGTTTTTCTTATTCGACATGATATATATATAATATTGGCGCATGAAAATGGATCCCCGCCTGCGCGGGGATGACATTAATTTTTTAGAATGTCGATCATGCTATCAAACAACTTGATCGCATCGGCGCGGGGACGTTGGAAGGCGTTGCGGCCCATGATCGAACCGTTGCCGCCACCCGCTTTGATGGCGCGCATTTCATCCAAGATACTGGCCGTATCTTTGGCCTCGCCGCCCGAGAACACCACCATGCGGCGGCCATTGAAACAGGCTTTGGTAATGTGACGCACGCGGTCGGCCAAAGTTGCCACCGGAATTTTTTGTTCCATGTATGCTTTTTTGGCGGCCTCCAACCAGACTACATCGGTTGGCAATTTTACTTTGATGATGTGTGAGCCCAATTGGCACGCCATATGCGCGGCATAGGCCACGACGTCTACTGCCGTTTCGGCTTCTTTGGGCAACACGCCGCCGCGCGGATAGCACCACACTACGGATGCGATGCCATGACTGCGCGCTTCGGCGATAATGTCGCGCAATTCTTCCATCTGCGCGTTATACGATTCCGAGCCGTTGTACAAGGTAAAGCCAATCGCCGTACAGCCCAAGCGTACCGCATCCTTGACAGTGCAAACAACCGCTTGATCTGGATTGGTTTTATTGGATAGCAGCGAATTGCCGTGATTCATTTTCAAGATCAACGGAATTTTGCCCTGGAATGTATCGACGCCAGCCTCCAACGCGCCCAGTGGTGCGGCATAGGCGTTCAAATCAGCGGCAATACCCAATTCATAAAAATAATGCGGATCATACCCGGCATCGTTCATGGCAAAGCTACGCGCGGGGCCGTGTTCAAACCCCTGATCGACGGGCAGGATAATCATCTGCCCCGTTCCGCCCAAGCGGCCCTGCATCAACATGCGGGCCAGCGATTCTTTGACAGCAGGTGTTTCACCCTCGTATTTGCTCAGGATGGATTTGACGGTGGGGGTTAAATTCATGGTTTCTACTGTTTTTAATGCGGGTTTCATAATGCCTCCGGCAAGCGTATAGCGTATAGGGGATAGCGTATAGCTTAGTTTTAAGTTTTCAGTTTCAAGCGCAATGCCCCTAGCATTTTGCGAATTTCTAAAATCAACCCAAAAGCTTTTTGAGCCGAATTATTTGCGATCAGTTTTAAATCAACTGCTAGAATAAGTAAAGTTTCAAGCTCTGCCGACGAACCAGCAGCAATGGCCAGGAATTGCATAAATTCCTTGCGCGATGCCCGCGAATGACCTTCGGCGATATTGACGGGAATGGATACAGCTGCCCGCTGCATTTGCGAAATAAAGCCAAATTTTTCAGAATTAGGCAGATTCGAAGATAGCGCATAGATCAAACAGACCAGTTCTCGGCTCTTTTGCCAAACAATCAGTTCCTTGTAATCACTGATTTTTTTGGTCATCTATACGCTATCCCCTATACCCTATACGCTTAAATCATCTTCCCCATCACCGCCGCGACGTCCAACATGCGGTTGGAAAAGCCGACTTCGTTATCGTACCACGACAAGACGCGGCCCAAACGTTTATCGACAACCTGGGTTTGTGTCGCATCGAAATTCGATGAATGCGGATCGCCGTTGAAATCGGATGATACTAATTCCTCGGTCACATAGGCCAAAACGCCTTTTAAGCGGCCTTCGGCGGCTTTTTTCATCGCGGCATTGATTTCATCGATGGTGATATCGCGCGGGGCCACGAATTTAAAATCGATCATCGACACGTTGGGCGTGGGCACACGAATCGCCGTGCCGTCCAATTTGCCCTTTAAGGCAGGAATGACCAGACCCAAAGCCTTGGCAGCGCCAGTGGATGATGGAATCATCGAGAGGGCTGCGGCACGCGCGCGGCGCGGATCTTTGTGGATCGAATCGACCAATTTCTGATCGCCGGTATAGGAATGCACGGTGGTCATAAACCCGCGCTCGATTCCGATTTCTTGCATGATCACATCGGCTACCGGGGCCAAGCAATTGGTGGTGCAAGAACCGTTGGAAATGACGATATGTTCCTTGGTCAGGGTTTGGTGGTTGACGCCGTACACAATCGTGGCATCGACGCCATCGGCCGGGGCCGAGACGATCACGCGTTTAGCGCCGGCGGTTAAATGATGCGCGGCTTCGTCGCGTTTGGTGAAACGGCCCGAACATTCAAAAGCGATATCAACGCCCATATCCTTCCACGGCAATTTGGCCGGATCGGGTTGGGCCACGACGGCGATTTTCTGACCTTGAATTTCCATGGAATTATCGGTGGTTTTGACATCGAACGGAAAACGGCCATGCACCGAATCGTACCGCAGCAGATGCGCGTTGTCCTTGACGCTGCCCAAATCATTGATGGCAACGATTTGAATATCCTTGCGCCCCGATTCAAACAAGGCGCGGGCAACCAGCCGCCCAATGCGGCCGAATCCGTTGATGGCTACTTTTACTGTCATTTTTCTCTCCTATTTTCCTAGTTTTTGTTTGATTGATGCAACAATTTTCTCCGCCGTAATGCCGAAATGCTTGAACAAATCCGGTGCTGGGGCGGAGGCGCCGAAACCGGTCATGCCGATAAACAGCCCATCATGGCCGATCATGCTATCCCAGCCCTGGCGGATACCCGCTTCGCAGGCCAATTTGATAGGCGTATTGCCGATCACGCTGGTGCGGTAGGCGGCGTCTTGTTGGGCGAATAATTCCATCGACGGCACCGAGACGATGCGGGCCACGATATTTTCTGCGGCCAATTTTTCACGCGCTTCCATGACAACGCCGATTTCCGAACCGCTGGCGAATAACGTCACGCTGGCATTCTTATCTTCGTGCAGGACATAAGCGCCACGCGCAGATAGATTTTCCTGATACCCGACACTTGAAACCTGAGACCTGACAAACGGCACTGCCTGGCGCGTCAACGAAATCACGCTGGGCCCATCCTGGCGCTGTAACGCGATTTGCCAGGCTTCGGCAACCTCGACCGGATCGGCTGGGCGCAGGAACAGCAAATTCGGAATCGCGCGCAAAGCGGCGTAATGTTCAACCGGCTGGTGGGTCGGGCCGTCTTCGCCCAAACCTATGGAATCATGCGTCATCACATAAATCACGCGTTGATGCATCAACGCCGCCAAACGAATCGCCGGGCGGGCATAATCGGTGAACACCAAAAACGTTCCGGCATAGGGAATGACGCCGCCATGCAACGCCAAGCCGTTCATGGTGGCGCACATGCCATGTTCGCGCACGCCATAGCGCACATAAGTGCCGCCATACTGGCCGGGCTTTATATCACTGTGAGTTTTCACGCGCGTATTGTTGGACGGCGTCAAATCGGCCGAGCCGCCGATCATTTCCGGCAGATGCGGTTGAATCGCCTCCAGCACTTTGCCGCTAGCGACGCGGGTGGCAATTTTCGGCTTCTCGGCCTGCAAGGATTTGATCAAATCGGCAATGGCGGCATTGACGGCGGGCGGGATATGGCCATCCAAACGGCGCTTTAATTCTGGGTATTGATCGTTGGCAGCAGCGCGTTTTTCCCAATTTTTCCTAGCCGATTCCCCGCGCGCGCCGATGGCACGCCAGGCGCCCAGAATATCGCTGGGAATATCAAACGGTGCGTGCGCCCAGCCCAGTTTTTCCCGGGCCCCTTTGATTTCCTCTGCCCCCAAGGGCGAGCCGTGGGCTTCGTAGCTGCCGGCCTTGGTCGGCGCGCCGAAACCGATGGTGGTTTTGCAGGCGATCAACGACGGCTTGTCCGATTGTTGTGCGCGGGCGATGGCGGCTGCGACCTGTTCGGGATTATGGCCATCGACGCGTTCGGCGTTCCAGCCATAGGCGATAAAACGCTGCACCTGATCGACCGAAGTCGATAAATTCGTATTACCATCAATCGTGATGCTATTATCATCGAACAGCACGATCAATTTGTTCAGTTTTAAATGCCCGGCCAACTCACAGGCTTCGTGCGAAATCCCCTCGGCCAGACAGCCGTCACCGACGAATACATAGGTGTAATGCGATACCAAATCAGCGCCGAATTCGGCGGCCTGAATCCGTTCGGCCAAGGCCATGCCAACCGCATTGGCAATTCCCTGACCCAAGGGACCGGTGGTGGTTTCAATCCCGCCAGCATAACCGAATTCGGGATGGCCCGCCGTTTTGCTGCCCAATTGGCGAAACCGTTTGATTTGATCGAGGGTCATATCGGCGTAGCCGGTCAAATATAATATCGAGTATAACAACATCGAGCCATGGCCAACCGACAGCACAAAACGATCACGATCCGGCCAAAGCGGTGCGGAGGGATCGAATTTCAAAAATTGTTGGAATAAAACGGTGGCGACATCGGCCATGCCCATCGGCATACCGGGGTGACCGGATTTGGCCGCTTCGACCGCGTCCATGGATAAAAACCGGATGGCGTTGGCCAGGTCTTTGTGACCGACGGAAGGGTATTCATTAGTTTTCATTTGTGCCACTGCCATTACATTCTCCGTTACGCGGTAACCGGCCACCGCCAACTGTTAACCGCCCACTGGAATAGCCTTGGGATAAGTCTTTCGTCAACCGCTTAATGATTGCTTTCGTGGGCGGGGGTGGCATAATTCGACAACGAAACAATATGAGCATCCCATGACCAAAACCGCAACAGAACAACCCGCTATCGCCGAACGCCTTTTATCCGCCTTGGATCGGTTGGAGCAAACGATTGGCGGGTTGGAGCAAAAAATCGCCGCACAA
>CANGQU010000012.1 GCA_947456345.1 Alphaproteobacteria bacterium
AGCCCGAGGCTCAGGCTTGCATGGCGGCGGACCGGCGCGAACACCACCCCAAAAAACCCGCGCGGCGTAAAATCCTCTTTACGCCACACGCCTTCCGCTTTACGCTGCTGCTATGACTTATGATCGCAACAATATTTTTGCCAAAATCCTGCGCGGGGATATTCCGTGTAAAAAGATTTTGGAAAATGATTACGCGCTGGCGTTTTACGACATCAACCCCCAGGCCCCGACCCATGCCCTGGTGATACCCAAAGGAGAATATGTCTCGTTCGACGATTTTTCCGCCAAAGCTAGCAACGAAGAAATCACCATGTTCATCCGCAGCGTGGGCGAGGTGGCGCGGCAATTAAACGCGCCCATGGATGGCTTTCGCCTGATCGCCAATGCCGGGCTGAATGGTGGCCAAGAAGTGCCGCATTTCCACATTCATATTCTGGCCGGGCGGCGTTTGGGCCGCATGGTCGCCGCCGCCTAGCCCAGGCGTTGATTGGCCGCCTCATTGAATTGGCGTAATGACATATAATAGGCCGCAGCCGATTGCATCACCGCCGACAGTTTTTGCCCATGGTTCAATATGGTTCTTGCGCTGTCTTGGCAAATCGCGCCGATTTCATCGGCCTTGGTAAGGCCGATGGCTTGGGCCTGATCACTTAAAATCAGGCGCGGCGATTCATTGCTACCGTCTAGTTTGTAAAACTCTGCCAAGGGAATAACGGTTTGGCCGCGCAACACGCCTTTGGCAACGATATGCATGCTTGCCAGTTGCCCCAAGCTTGTGGGCGCTGTACCGATTAGCGCCTGGCGCAGCTCCTCGTCCCGCAGGATATGGCTGGCGATGAAAAAATCGCCGGTGAAATCATTTTTCGTACCCAAAACACCATACAAAACCGGCAGTTGCGTGCTAGTGCCACGCAAAATACGCTCGCGATCATCCGTATTTCCATCAATGGGCGGTGTCTTGGCCAAAGCCTCGACGGTGCTGCCCGTCACGCCAAATTTTTCCAGCGTATGCATGCCGGTAAATTCACGCCGGTCGGCCGTGATCCCGCCGACGGTGATATGAAAAACCTTGGTATGATCGAATAATGCCATTTTGTACCCTATGCCTGTGATTTATCGTTGTTTTGCCCCTTATCGCATAATCTTTAAGGAAATGCAATCGCCGCAAAATCGGTCCGGGCGGGTTGACATGGGTTTTGCTCTGGGACTAGTATTCGTTGGTTGCAACCTTGCGGGGGAAATATAATGTCGCCCACGGCCAATTTTATACGTACTCTTGTCGTCGCGCTTGCCGCTGGCGGCGGGGCAAATGCCAATATAAACCAGCCCCAGGCCGCCGCCCCCGCCCCCGTCATGGGCGAGGTGTTCGAAGGCTCCCTCGATCCTGTGCAAGATTTGCGTTTCGATCCCAAGGGTAAGGGCAAGGTTTTGCCGGTGCGCGCGGCCGATTGGAAAAATCTGGGCGTTAAGGATGACACGCTCGCGGATCTCCCCTTGGATGGCGCTAGCTGGCTAAGCCTGGATCACCCGATTTTTCATGCGGTGGCTGCACCCGATGCCGATTTAGCTAAGCAAGCCGCCGCCAAGGCCGTGGCGGATAATAAAAACATGGCGGTGTTTGCACCGACCGGGCCGTTCCAGCAATGGATGGTTATTGCGGATGGAAAATATTACGCCGTCACCCGTGCCGCGTTGATACCAAATGCGGATGGCAAGGGTTACACCATGGCCGCGTTCGCCGGCGAGCCTTATGAAAAAGATGTTTTGCCGGCGGCGCATTCGGCAACCTTGGCGGTCGATGCCGCCGTTAGCCTGGCCAACCCGGTATTAGCGGTAAGCGCAACCGAACAAAAAAAACCCTTGCCCTTTGCACCATTATTCGCCGACCCTGCCACGATTAAACCGGTCAAACTGCCCAATGGTTCATTTATGCTAACCGCCACGGTTCATCCCGCGCCCGACGATGTAACCGCTAAAAATTTGTTGTTATATGCGGCCCGTGAATTGACAAGCTATGGCGATATGCGCATCGCCAATGTGCCCAAATTCGAGCGGGGCAAGATCGTACCCGACCCTGCTACGGCGGCGAACATTGCCCGTAACATGGAAAAAACCGGGTATAAAAGAGTTGATGGTGTGTATATCAACCCGACACTTTTACCCACCGGCCAGGGGCCGATTGTGCAGGCGACCCCTTCGCGTGCAAAACCAGGCAAGGACCGCAATTAGGCTAAAAGTAACTAAATTACAATTTTGAGCTGCCGCACATTGCTAGACATAATATTTCGTTTTGCTGTTGATCATTTCCGGCAACAGGCGTAGACCGGGCATAGGTTCAACCCACCATAGGAGGCCGCTATGGCTCTTCGCTCTTCGCTTCGTGTC
This sequence comes from Alphaproteobacteria bacterium, assembly GCA_947456345.1. Taxonomy (GTDB): domain Bacteria; phylum Pseudomonadota; class Alphaproteobacteria; order SHNJ01; family SHNJ01; genus CANGQU01. The sequence continues at coordinate 2,386 of CANGQU010000012.1, forward strand.
TTGTTATTTACCGTAATGATGATTTTCGCGTCCGCATTATCTGCGCAGGCTTGGGATATTCCCGCCTCGCCGACCACGCCCGTACCTTCGCCCGCCGGTTGCTTGTCCGCGACACCTTGCACCTGCGCACCCGCAGGTGGCAGCTCATCGCCGCTCTGCCGGGTTTGCAGCGTTACCGATCAATCGGTACCCGCTTATACTTACAACATGATGGTGTGCTCTTCGTTACCGGTGCCACAGGTTGACGCGCTTGCTTGCACGCGTGCCAAAAATGTCTGTAACAAAGGTCCAGCCTTTGCATCGGGCAATCCGACCGGCGGCAATGGCGGCAAAGCCTGCAGCGATCTGCAAAACGAAAATGCCGGCGCGGTTGTAAACGGCACGTCGGCCCGTTTGGCCGAACAATGCCGCGCGGTTGTCAATCCCACCGTTACCAAAAAGTAATTTTACCAAAACATTGATACCAAAGGGCCATGCGCTGCATGGCCCTTTTTGTTTGCGGTCGTTACGCGAGCAAGATAAAAGAGAACAATGAAAAATAAAATTCTGGGCGGCATCGGCCTGTCGTTAATCGCAGGAATTTGCTTTGGCGCGGCTGTGCCGCTGGCGGCGCTGAGCTATACAGAGGGTGCGGACGTATTCGGCTATATGCTGGTGGTGCGGGCCATATTGGCCATTGGCATGGTCGCGGTATGTATCTATCACCGCAAAAATTTTCTGCCCCAGCGCGGATTTTTGCCGCTGTTGCTTTTCACTAGTGGCATATTTGCGGCTTTTAGTGTGCTGCATTATGGCGCGATTGCCTTTATGCCGGTGGCGTTGGTCACGATGCTAATTTTTTTATATCCGCTATTCGTATCGGTGTTGAGCATTGTTTTTGACCGCGTTTGGCCTGGCCGGATTTTTTATGGCGCGACGGCCATGGCTTTATTGGGGCTGTATATGGTCTTGGGCCCGCAATGGGAAGCATTTAATTGGCTGGGCGCGGGCATGGCGGTTATGGCGGCGATTTTAATCGCCGCTCATTTGTTTATCAATGGCCGCATTTTGCAAAATGCCGATGCGGAAATTTTCGGTGCTCAGATAATGATCGTCTCTTTATTATTTTTTACCCTCCTCGGCGCAGGCTTTGGGGCACAATGGCCGCATAACGCATTCGGCTGGCAAATCATTGTGCTGGCGGGCGCGATTGTGTTGATCGGCCAGCTGGCGTTTTTCCGCGCGATTCAGGCGGCGGGCGCGGTGCAGGTCGCGTTGTATATCAAAATCGAGCCGGTGGCGACTTTGATCCTGGCTGCTTTATTGCTGGGTGAAAATTTGACGCCGGTGCAAATCGCCGGGGCTGGTTTGGTGATCGCGGCCTTGGTGGTCAACTCGTTGGATAAGAAGTAAGTCGTCAGATTTTTTGCGATGCTGTCATCCCTGATAAGAATTAGACAATTGTACCTATTATCCCTCCCCCTTGGGGGAGGGTTGGGGTGGGGCTAAAACCGAAGCCCCACCCCTGAAATGATGGGTGATCATCATTTCAGTCCCTCCCCTAAAGGGGAGGGAAATTTTCTCCAGATTTAAATTGCAATGACAATACCACTTACCAATAACTAGTAACCAGTAACCGCAACGCGGCGATAGCCCAAAGCCTCGGCCAGATGGGTTTTTTCGATATCGGCAGCATGTGCCAGATCGGCGATGGTGCGGGCCACGCGCCAAATGCGGTGATAGCCGCGCGCGGATAATTTAAACCGCTCGGCTGCATCATTCAGCATCGCTTGGCATTCGGTATTCAAGGGCGCTATGGCTTCAAGGATTTTGCCATCCGCATGGGCGTTACAAGTGGCTGCGGCATTCAGGGCTGTAAAACGTCCCTGCGCCAATTCTCGCGCCGCGGTGACGCGGGCGCGCACGGTTGCCGAATCCTCGCCGCCTTGGCCTTGGGCCAGCTCGTGCGCCGGCATAGCGGGGACGTCGACATGCAAATCGATGCGGTCAAAAATGGGCCCGGAAATTTTGCTTTGATAATCTTGGCCGCAGCGCGGCGCCTTGGAACATGCCTGGGCCGGGTCATCCAAATACCCGCAGCGGCACGGATTCATCGCCGCCACCAATTGGAACTGCGCCGGATAGGTGATGTGCGCGTTGGCCCGTGCGATCAGCGCTTGGCCGGATTCGATCGGCTGGCGCAAGGCTTCGAGCGCGCCGCGCTGAAATTCCGGCAGCTCGTCCAAAAATAATACCCCGCGATGCGCCAAGGAAATTTCGCCCGGCATGGCGCGCAGGCCGCCGCCAATCAAGGCCGCCAGCGATGCCGAATGATGCGGGTCGCGGTATGGACGTTCGGATTTTATAGCACCATTGCGCAACTGCCCGGCCAGGGAGTGGATGACGCTCACTTCCAAGGCTTCGCGCGGCGAAAGTGGCGGCAAAATCCCGGGCAGGCGGCTGGATAACATGGATTTGCCTGAACCCGGCGGGCCAATCAGCAAAATGTTGTGACCCCCGGCGGCGGCGATTTCCATGGCGCGTTTGGCCACTGCCTGGCCCTTGATATCGCGCCAATCGCGTGCGCCCTCGGGCGCGGGTGCGGCGATGGGCGGGTTCGGGCGTGGCAGTAACTGTGTGCCCTTGATGTGATTCAACAACGCCGTCAAACTGTCGGCGGCCAAAATATCCAAGCCATCGACCCACGCCGCCTCGGGCCCATTGGCAGCGGGGCAAATCAGGCCCATATTTTTTTCCAAGGCATGCATGGCCGTGGGCAGTGTGCCATTGACGCCGGAAATACGCCCATCCAACGCCAATTCGCCCAGGGTTACATAGCGCTGTAAAATATCCGCCGGGATCAAGCCCATCGCCGCCAAGACGGCAAGGGCAATTGGCAAATCGTAATGCGAGCCTTCTTTTTGCACATCGGCCGGGGCCAGGTTGACGACGATGCGTTTACTCGGCATGGCCAGGCCCATGGTGGACAAGGCCGCGCGCACGCGCTCGCGCGATTCGCCCACGGCCTTATCCGGCAAGCCGACCAAAACGAAATTCGGCAGGCCCGAGGTGAGCGCGATTTGCACATCAATCGCCAAGGTCTCGACCCCGGCAAAAGCCACGGTTTGCAGGCGGAAACTGGTCATGCGGTAAGGGTAAAGCCTATAGCGGCAAGCGTAAAGGGGGATAAATCCATTTAAGCGCTAAGAGTTTAATTTTGTGAGAGCGCGGCGCCAAAATTCTGCGCCAAGATCTGTGTTTGTATACCGCGATAACTCTAGCAACCCAGCCGGGGAAGTAATATTGATTTCAGTTAAATAGCCATCGATACAATCCAGACCGCAATAGATGATGTTATGTTCGCGCAGCGCGGGCCCAATTTTTGCGCAGATCTGGCGTTCGCGCGGCGTCAACTCAGCCACATGTTCTAGTGCTAATTCCTGCCCGACCGTCCAAAAATTCCCTGGACGAACCCCGCGGACAAAACTGCCTACCACCTCGCCATCTAAAAGCACGATTCTTTTGTCGCCATCGCGGATTCCAGCCAAGAATTTTTGCGCCACCATCGGGGCGCGGGTAATGGCCAAGATCTCGGGCAGACGCAAAACCAATTCGCTTTCACTCTCAATCAAATGGATATGCTTGCCACCCATCCAATAAAGCGGCTTGATAACGATTTTCTGATGGGTGCGTAAAAAACGGACAAAATCTGGGAAGGCCTCGCCAATCATTGTTGGCGGGATGAATTCCGGCCATTGCAGCGGCCAGATTTTTTCTGGAAAATTGCGCAAGCTACTGGGGTTATTGAGTACAAGTGTTTTGCCGCTGATTTTTTCCAACAATAGCGTGTTGGTATAATACCCAAGATCAAATGGCGGATCTTGGCGGATCAAAACGATATCAAAGTCGGATAAGACGCAGGATTTATCAACTCCGGCGATTACAAAGTCGCCCGCCAGCGATAAATCCGCCCCAGTGGCGCGAAGGGATTGCCCATCCCAGCACAAATTTTTTGGCTGATAATAAAAAACCGGCCAGTTTTGGCCAAGGGCGCTTTTGACCAAATACAGCGTGTTGTCCCATTCTTGATCCAGCCGGGCCAAGTCGTCCATTTGCACGGCGATCTTGGGGGTTGTCATTTTTTCACCTGCACCAAATTTTTCACCCCGCGCACATATTCGGTGCGGCGGATGATTTGCTGGACACGCGATAATTCAACCTGGTTTTGCGCCAAGCCCAGTACATAAACCACCCCGCGATGCACCGCCAGCGAGTAATTGACGGCATAAATCTCTTTTTCCAAGGTCAAAGCCGCGCGGATCGAGCCCGCGATTTGCGCATCTCGCGCCCGGTCACCCAGGCCGATCGCCTCGGTGCTGAGGGTGATTTCATTGACGATGTTTTTAATATCCCGATCCGCTTGCCAGGCGATCCGCACCGCATCGAGGCGGGCCTGCGCATCCGGCAAGTCGCCGGTCAACAACACCGTGCCGTCATAAACCGTGACATCCAAGCGGGCGAAATGGTCAAACGTATGATCCGCCAACGCCGCCAGGATTTTGGTTTTGATGACCGCATCCTTGGCGGTACTGGCAACGCCTTGTTCGGACAAAGCGGCCGAACCCGCCGTCGCGCCAGCACCCACCATCACGCCCACGGGCGTGCAGGCGGCAAGGAGCAGCAACAGCGTATAGCGTAGAGCGTGTCGTGAATAAATCATGCGTTACCCTAGCCCATGTCTTCCGCGCTGTCAAAAAACGCTGCGTCGTGCCGCCAGTCGGCGGCAGAAGCTGTTAGAGCGCGCTCTTTAAATGCACTGGCCAGCGCTTGGGCACAACTACTATAACATCCAGGCGCGGGGTCAAATGCGCGTAACGCGGATGGGATTGGATGAAATACTGTGCGGCGCGGTGCAATCGTTGTTGTTGGGTGGCGGAAATCGGATTGTCGCTGCCGATGCCGCCCTTGCGGCGCTTGACCTCGAGGAAAATCAAATAACGCCGGGTGCGTAACACAAAATCGATCTCGCCCACCGGTGTACGCAAACGGCGATACAGCGGCCAATAGAAGCAACACAGCAAATATGCGGCGGCGATATATTCGGCGATGAGCCCGTTGCGATGGTTGGTCATAATAGAGTCGAGAGTCGTAAGGCGAGAGGCGATAGGATGTATAAATCTCCCTCCCTCTCGCCTCCTGCCTCTCGCCTACTCACTCCTTTAGCAATTCCAACGCCCGCTGATACGCCTGGCGCTTGGGGATATTGGCCCGGCGAGCGACATCCTCGGCCGCGTCTTTGACGCTTAGGTGCTGCAACGCGTCTTGTAGCATGCCATCCAGATCGCCGGTCATCTCGGGCGGTTGGTGGTTGTCGATTAACAATGTTACCTCGCCCTTGGGCGGGTGGGCGGTGTAATGCGCGATCAAGGCCGATAATGGCCCGCGTTGTAATTCTTCGAAGGTTTTGGTCAGCTCGCGGGCGATTACCGCCGGGCGGTCGCCCAACGCCGCCTGCCAGGCCAGCAGGGTTTCGACCAAACGCTGCGGTGCTTCGAAACCAATTAGCGTGGCGCGGATCTGGCTTAATTCGGCGATGCGTTTTTGTGCGCCCTTTTGCGGCAAAAACCCCGAGAAATAAAATGGCAAGGGCGGCAAGCCCGATACCGCCAACGCCGCCAGCACGGCCGAGGCGCCGGGGATGATGGTAATCGGAATCGCCTGCGCTAAACAGGCTTGTAATAACCGATAGCCAGGATCGGAAATAAGCGGCGTGCCCGCATCGCTGATCAGCGCCACGGATTGGCCGCTATGAATTTTTTCCGCCAGTTTTTCCGCCATCGTCAATTCGTTATGGTCGTGATACGACAAAGTGCGGGTTTGAATGCCATAGGCGTCCAGTAATTTTTGGCTGTGGCGCGTGTCTTCGCACGCGACCCAATCGACGCCCGCCAAAATTTGCAGCGCGCGCAAGGTAATATCCAATTTGTTGCCGATGGGTGTCGCCACCACATATAATCCGGCTTTGGGCTTGCGGCCTTGGACAGCGCGTGCGATTTGGATTAGATTATCGTCATGGCTCATAATTACCGATTCTATCGCCTGGTGTTGGCGCTGACAATTGTTTTACTGCTGGGGGGGTATTTTGCCCCCGCCCAGGCGCAAAATTATGGAACGCAAAATAATTGGTGGGAATTTTGGCAATCGCCGCGCGATTTGCAAGCCGCACCAACACCCACACCAACCCCGGCGCCCGCGCCATTATCTGCGCCATCGGCACCCAATGCGGCCATGACCCAATCGCCACCGCCGGGCGCGATGCCCCCGCCCAATCCCTTGCGCATCGGCCTGGTCTTGCCGCTGCGCGGGCCCCAAGCCGTTTTGGGCCAGGCGGTCCAACAAGCTGCGATGCTGGCCATGTTCGGCAATTTGCCCAGCCCCGTGGCGTTATTGTTTTACGACACCACCGGCGATAGCGGGGCGGTGGGCGCGGTGCAAGCCGCGATTGGCGATGGCGCGCAAGTTATCTTGGGCCCGTTATTTGCGGCTGAATTGCGCGCGGTGAAAGCATCCGGGCCATTGGCGGTGCCGCTATTATCCCTAAGCAATGATTGGCAGCAGGCATCGGTTGCAACCTCGATCCTGGGGCCGACGCCGCAGGCGGAAATCCCGCAAAGCCTGCAGCAATTGGCGCAAGCTGGCGTGCGCATGTTGCATATTTTGGCGCCCGACACGCCTTATGGTCAGACAGTTTTGCAAAGCGCCAAAAGTTTTTCGGGGCAAAGCGCATTGGTTGTGCAAAGCGTGCAATTATACCCAGCGCAAAATACGGCGGCGCTGCAAAAGGCGGTAGAAAAATTGGCGGCGGATTTGCCCCAACCGGGCACGGCCGGGGCGGAATACCATGCCGTCCTTATTGCCGAAACCCCAGCGCGCCTTCTGGCGATGGAGGCGGTATGGCAAGCCATGTTAACGCAAACGGGGCGCAACGCCCCCCCGCGTTTGATCGGCCTCAGTTTGTGGGCCGAGGCCGATCCGGGCAATTTCCCGATACTGGGCCAGGCGTTATTGCCATTGCCCGAATACGCGGCTGCGCAAAATTTTAATTCTCGCTATCAGCAGTATTTTAATGCCGCCCCGCCCGGATTGGCGTTTATCGCCTATTCCGCCGTGCAAATGCTGAGCCGCACCGCGCAATGGCAGTTTG
>CANGQU010000013.1 GCA_947456345.1 Alphaproteobacteria bacterium
AAGCCCCTGCGCCTGCAATGAAGTGCCGCAAAATTATCAAGACTGGCAGCAAAGCTAGATTGCTACATAACTCGAATTTCTTGGGGTTACGCTTTGGCTTTTTCAATTAAACAGGCTTTGGCCAAAAAAACTGCGCCGGCGGCCGATGTTCCGTCCTCCCCGCTTGCGGCCGCAGCAACGGCCGAGGCCAAGCCCCTGCCAACCCTGGAAACCCGGCGCTATTTATGGACGGCCCGCGCTTATGGCATTGCCCTTTACCTCAGCCTGGTGGTGAATTTGGCGCTGGCCGGGGCGTTGTTAATGCTGGCACCGTTGAAACGGGTTGATCCAATGCTGGTGTCGTTTTCCGATAAAAGCGAACAAGTCGTGCAAATTCAGCCTTTTCCCCGCGGGACCGAGGGGTTCAACGCTATGACCGAAAAAATGGTCGGCGAATATGTCAAGATCCGCGAAGAGATTTTGCCCGACGACGCGGAAATGGCGGAACGTTATTCGACGTATTTGTTTAATCGCACTACCAATGCCCAATTTGGGTTGTTTCAGGCCGAGGCGAGCAAGCGCTATACCGAATTCCGCGCCGGACGGCTAAGCCGGTATGTGGATATTATTGTCGTGAATCGGCAGGGCGCTGGCTATATTGTGGAATACACCACAACCGATATCGACAATACCGGCCGGGAGCGGCAAAAATTAACCTGGCAAGCCACTTTATCGGTTGATTATCAGCCGCGACAAGTGACATATTCAGAACAGTATGTGAATCCCCTAGGTTTTATCGTTACCGACTATCAAACCAGAACGAAAAGACAGTAACCATGAAGAAAACTTTGCATTTTTATTTGCTCGCAGCCTTGGTGACCGTGCCAATCGCTGCACAGGCGCAATACATTCCCCCATCACCCCCGCCTGCGGCTTCCTCGCCGCGCGGCGTGGTTGGTACTCCGCAGGCTTCGGTGCCAAACGTGCCGCAACCACCCCGTCCGGGCAATACGCCCACCAACGTGCCGCCCCCGCCGCCCGATTTGGTGCAATCGCAAGTCGAGCGCGATATTATGGCGCAGTCGGATGGTAAGTTCCCGGTGATGGAACGCTCGGCCAGCTATTCTCTGGGCGCGCTGCAAAAAGCTTGGAATTCGCCTTTTGCCTCGACCGGCCAGGCGACGCCGGGCGTGATGCGCTACATTTGGCGGCCTGATTATGTTATGGCCGTGCGCACGCGCGAATATATGGTAACCACCATCAACTTGCCCGCTTGGGAGCAAGTGACCAATTTGATCGTCGGCGATCCAGTTGTGTTCGAGGCCAAGCGCATTCGCCCCAACATCTTGGCCGTTCGTCCCAGCCATGCGGGCGCTGATACCAACGTGACCGTTATCGGCGGTTCGGGCAATGTCTATAGCTTTTATATCCGCTCGGAAGGTTGGAATTCCGATCAGGTCAGCGATATCACGATTTATGTTGACGCCAATCGTCCCGCCAATGTCAGCGCCGGGGGCTCCATCAATGATTTGATGGCGGCCAGCATGGACGGGCAGGTGTCGGGAAACGGGGTTGGCGGCGTGAATAACACTGCGCGGATCACGCCGCCCGATTATGTACGCGAAATCGCTTTCAAGCCGGAAAATTTGAAATTCGATATGAAGATTCTGGCCCCCACCGCCGATGACGTCGAAATTGCGCCCGAGCGTGTTTTCAACGACGGCATTTGGACCTATTTTGATTTCGGCAAAAAAGCCGATTCGGTTCGCCGTCCGGTGATTTACCAAGTTATTGATGGCGTCGATACCATGGTCAATACCCGCACTGCTGGCCCGACCGGTAGTGTGATGATCGCCGAAACGGTTGGCGAATTTACTTTGCGTAACGGCAACCGGATCGTTTGCGTGCATCGCACCGACCGCCCACTGCAAACCCGCAGCACCGAATTTAACGAGCGGATGCGCCTGCAGGCGCCATCCGCCCCGAATCAAGTGCTTGTGATGCGTCCGCCACAGCCAGCTGGGCCGCGTCCGGATGCGCGGCGCGCTAACCCTAGTATGCCAAGCTTTTTAAGTGGTATGTCTAACTGGTTCAGCGGTGATGCGAAATCGCGTCCGCCGGTAACTAATGTGGAAAAGTAAAATGAGCCTGTTGGCGCGCCCAAAAATGCATTCTTCTTTGCGTTCCGCCGTTTTGTTTGTTTGCGTGTTGCTGACCGCTTGCGCCGCGCCCAGGCCCAATGTCGATCCCAATTTGGTCCAAAAGGCGGAAAAGCCAAAAATGCCGGACAAGATTCTAGTCCGCGACGACAACGATGCAATTTTATCGCTTAAATTGACCGACGATATGTTCGTGCCAACGCCGATTGAAGAATCCGATCCCTTGCCGGATGTAATGGTCAATAATTTCAGCGCTGTTGATGCCACCGCCGCCGAGGCGTTTCGTTTATTGATGATGGATAAAAACATCGCCATTGCCAGCGAGCCCAGCGCGGACGAGGTTAAAATCAACATTACCGGCTATGCCGGGCGTTTGCAGGAAATCGCCGAGCGCATCAGCAAGACTGCGGGTGTATTTTATTCCTATCGCATTGGCTTGCTGCTCATAAGCAAAGACCGCAGTTTCATTTTGCCTTTGCCGCCGATTGAATCGGCACTCGAGGAAATGACCTCAATGGTTACCGCCCTGGGCGGGAGTGAAGCAAAGTTAGACAAAAGCAGCCGCATGGTGACTTTTCGTGCCGACCGCCGCGCTTTTGACAGTATATATTCTTATATGCAGCGTTTGCGCAACCAACGCGTGATGCTGGTTTATGAAACCTATTTCCTAGAAGTAACTCTAAACGACACCAATACCATTGGCATCAATTGGAATCAGGTTACAACGCGGGGAACTGGTACTGGCTCCACTACTACGACCGGCTCGACCACGGGATCCAGCACCAGCAATAACTCCACTATCAGCAATTTACAGGAAAATTCTACCTTATTGGCCAATCGTGCCTTTGGCGGGGGTACACCGGCCTTGAATATTATTAGCTCGGGCGCGGGTATGTCCTTTGGGACTTTATTTACCTCGGGCAGCTTGAACATGAATGTCCTGTTTGATTTCCTCTCGCAGCAGGGCAATGTGGAAACACTCTCCCGCCCAACGATTACGATGATGTCTGGGGCAAAATCCAAATTTGAAGTCGGCCGCAAGATCCGTTTTGTGTCTCGCCGTGGTGTCGCTTCGATTAGCGATGCGTCCACCAGCGGTGGTCAGACCACCGTTGAAACCGAAGATTTATCGACCGGTCTCAAAGTTGAGATATCCGGCGACTATAGTGATGATACAGTATTTACCAACATTAAGCTTTCTGTGGATGACTTGATTCGTTTCACGGATCCGGCGCCAGGCACTGCGCAATCGATTCAATTACCGGAAACAGCGACGCGCGCGCTTGAAACCGGTGTGCGGGTCCGTCCGGGTGACGCGATTTTAATCGCTGGCATCAATCAAACGCGGGATTCACGCTCCAATTCCGGACCATTTAACTTTGATGGCTTTATGCCTTTCTTGCGCTCACGAGCCGAAGCGGTGGATCGCTCGGAATTGGTAATTGTATTAAAGCCGCGTGTCGTGCGCTTCAAACGTGATGAAATGACTGCCAGCGAAATGGCCGAAGCCAGGAAAAAACAAAAAGAGGAAGCGTTAAACCCCATTCCTCCCATCATAGATGCTGGCAAATCTGACAATAAGGCGATTGCCGCCGATCCGATTGCGCTAAGCCCGATCGTGCCGCCCGTAACAACTTCTCCTGTTTTACCGCCCGTAGGTATTATCAGCCCTAACTGGTCGGGCATGCCTGCGCCCGATTTGAGCCAAGCGCAATCCCCGATTGTTGCGCCGACGCTAGGCGGCAATGGCCCAACCGGAACCAACCAGGATCCTTTGGTTGACAGCTTTGGTTATTATGGCCGGGGTGGGGTGCGACAATAAACTGGCCCACGCCAAGCGGTGTTGTGTTAGAATCAGTAAAACCGACAATAAAAAGCCCGGCAAGCGCTTTGTCGTGGTCAATTCACAGCCTGGTGCATTAACCTTTTTTTAAGGAAATTTCCGCCATTCTATTCGTCAAACTCATGAAATTTTTACATGCTTGCCCTTACAATATTCTGCTCCGTAAAGAGGTAAAATAATGTCGATCCGAAATAATTTGCTCCTCGCGGCGTTAATGTTATCGCTGACCGCCTATGCGCCAAGCGTATTGGCTCAAGCCGCAACCGGTAACCCGTTCGCGCGCCCGGCACCCAAGCCGGCAACACCCGCCCCGGCAGCCCCGGCTGCCGCGCCCGTGCCCGCCGCACCGCCCGTGCCAGCCATACCAGCATCCTTGTTGGGCAATGAAGATAATTTGCGCGAAGCTTTTAGCGATTTTACCTTGGTTGCCAGCGCCGATAATCATGCTGTCTTACGCGCGGGGGAAACATCTTATTACCTGCGCAATGGTGACAGCTTTGATTATGACGGCACCAAATTGCGCGTCAAAATCGAGGGCGGCAAGGTCCGCCTCTTGACCCAAAAAGACGCTGATGAAGTATTTTCTGCCGAGCTTGGCACGGCCATGGGCCCGGTCAGCAGCGGCCGGACCGAAGTGACCGATAACAAGGCTGTGCCGGGTGTTAAAAAATAACCCGCGCGCGCCGCAAGGATTGAATATTGGCCAATGTTAGACACTGTCGAAAACGATAGCAGGCTTAAAAACGCCACCACCGGCGATGTTTTAATCAACAAAGGCGTCATCAATCAGGCGCAGCTGGACATCGTCCTGCGTCAGCACCGCCGTCTGCAGTCGCTGGGCGCGCGCACCTCGATCGAGGATATTATCGTTGGTAACGGCTTTGCCACCCGCGCCCAAGTGGCCGAGGCGCTGGTCGATCTGCAAAAAGCCAAAGCGATGGAGCAGGGGGAAGACCCCGCCGATTCGGCGCAAAACAGCGCCACGTTTCTGCGCTTGGCGCTGCCTTACAATCTTTGCCGGCGCCTGGGCGTCCGTCCGTTGCGGCGTGTGGGTAAAAAACTTTATGTCGCTTCAACCAGAAGCCTGACCGATGCCGAAAAAGATGAATTGATTATCGCCGCGCGCACCGCGCGTTTGGACATCGACGATGTGATGATCGATCCGCGCGATAAAAAAGAAACATTGGCGGTACTGCGCACCGAAACCCATGTTGACGAAGAAGCTTTGGGCCGCAAGATCGACCGCTTGAATTCCCAACCGGACGAAGGCGTGTTGTTGCAGCAGATTATCACCGATTTGATGATCGACGCCGCGCAAAGCCGGGCATCGGATATTCACGTTGACAATCTCGAGGATAATATCGGCTGTTGGATCTCGTACCGTATCGACGGGGATTTGAAATACCGCTATCTAATGGCGCCCGATGCCAGCAAGCGGCTTTGCACCCGCTTGAAAAACGACGCGGGGATGGATTTTTCCGATTCCCGCCGTCCCCAAGACGGGCGCTTTCCATTCCAATACCAAGGCCGCCAGATCGACGTCCGCTGCGCCGCCATGCCTATTGATGGCGGTGAAACGATTACGATGCGTTTGCTCGATCCCGAATCTTTGCTCTCGCTCGAAGATTTATTCCGCGACTCGCCCGTTTTGTTAAAACGTATGCGCGCTTTGGCCAGTATTAAAAACAAAACCGGTGGCGTGGTCATTCTATCGGGTCCCACCGGTTCGGGTAAAACGACCACCCTTTATGCGATTATTCGTGAACTGGACCGCCACCGCTTGAATGTGATGACGGTCGAAGATCCGGTCGAATACCGTATTCCGTTGGTACGCCAGGCCCAGGTCTTGACCGAAATCGGCACCACTTTTTCTGCCCTGCTGCGTGCCCAGCTGCGTCGCGATCGGGACATTCTCGTAGTTGGGGAATTGCGCGATTCTATTACGGCGGAAACCGCCTTGCGTTCGGCCGAATCCGGACACTTTGTGTTGACCACGATTCACGCGGCGGATGCTTTGCAAACCATCGAACGTTTGGCGGGCATGTTCCCGCCCGATTACCGCAACAGCGGGACGTATGTGTTGGGGCATTATCTGTGGGCGGCGATCAATCAGCGCCTGATTAAGCGGGTCTGCGCGTCGTGCAAAATGCCCGTCACCGTCCGCGAGGCCGAGCAGCAAATCAAGAAAAATCTGTTTGTCTTCAACCTCGATCCGGATGAAACGATTTTCCTGGCCAACCCATCGGGCTGTCATACTTGCAATTACACCGGTTATCGCGGCCGCGCCTTGTTGCCGGAAACTTTGTTTATTCCGTTTGATCCCGAATTGCGTCATCGCATCGCCGATTATATGCTCGAGGGGAATACGGCCGATATCAAGCGGTTGCAAGGCGTGATTTATCAAAGCCGCGCCGAGAGTGCGGCGGCATTGTTAAAGCGTGGCGTCATCGATCCCGAGATCGCTTTGGCCGGCACCGAAAGCTTGGAAAGCGGATCGCAAGACGCGCCCAAATTCGCCATTTCCGACCGCGAAACCGGCGATGCCGGGATCATGGACCGGCCATAGGACAGGGGCAGCATGGCAACCTTCTATACCGCCAAATTTCTGCAGCCAACCTCGATGGGGATGCGCGAGATGCAGCGCGATTTTTTCCTGCCCGATCCCAAATCGGTGCGCGAAGAAATCGTCAATCTGGGCGGCATACCACTGTCGATCCGGCACCGTAAACCGGCGTGGTACGAACGCGAATATATCAGCGGCAAATTCAAACGCTCTTTCCTCCGTTCTCTTTCATTTCACGTTCAGGCAGGCATGTCGCCCGGGCGCGCTTTGTGGATCGTGATCGAGGGTGAAGGGGACCGGAAAAAACGCGTCGAGCTGGAACCGGGCCTGGAAGTTTTGCGGCGCGGTGGCGGATTCATCACCTCGCTCAAAGAATTGAAAATGTTCGACCGCTCCGTTATCGCCATTTTGTCGGCCGGCGAAAAGGTCGGCGCGTTGCGGGAAGTTATTGAATCTGCATTGCAGCATATGGAAGAAAAGGGCAAAACCTGGAAAATGATGTCGGCTGCGATCGGTTGGCTGTGGTTCGACATTTCATCATCGGTATCGACCGTAATTGGCGTCCAATTCGGTTATTTGCCCTGGCTTGAAACCAATGGCGTGGACACTCAGGACGTCAAGTTAAAAGCGGAATTTGAAAGCGCACTGCAAACTGCCTATTACATCAACGGCTTTTTGCTGGCGGTGGCAATTGTTATGTGTTTGGCTGGTGTTTTTGTTGTGGCGTCTTTGATCTTCAAGCGTGGGGTGTTTGAAGAATTTTCATCCAAAATGGTGCGCAAAATGCCGGTCATCCGGACCTTTGTTGAGAATACCGCCATGGCCGAAACCTTTGGTATTGTTGGCCGCATGCTCAAGGGCAAGGTGCAATTCGATGAATGTATCAAAGTCGCGGCCGATTCGACGCCAGTAAAACAAGTAGCGCAGTTATGGCGCCAGGTGCTGGACCGGGTAATGCGCGGCGACACGATCGACCGCGCCTTTCGCAATCCGATTATGACCCGCTCCGAATTAATCGAAATCGGTGCGCACCAAAACAGCGATCAATTGGCGATGATGTTTTTAAACATCGCCTCGGAACGCAGCGAGGCCAGTAAAAGGGGCTTACGGCAAATTGTCGTGGGCGGCATCGCCTTTGTTATTTTATACACGTTTTTGGCCGCAGGTGCGGCAATGTGGGTGTTATGGGTACAGAACAAGGGCTTGACCGATACGTTGCAGGGCATTTCTGGCGGCTATTAAAAGCGTATAGCGTTTAGCGTATAGCGTATAGGGTCGATCCGCATCCCATTCGCTACACGCTGCACGCTAAACGCCAACTTCATCAGGTCCTGAATTGTTTTTTTAATTTGATTCGGCTAGGAATAAAGAATGCGCTATCTAGACGTTTTTACCCCAGATTCTATTATTGCCGCCTCGGTTCCGTTCGGTAACGAGGATCCGCGCGAAGCGGCATACAACAACGCCGCCTATGCGCTGGACCGCGACGACGTGCATTTATTGGCCTCGGTCGAGAATAAAAAAGTCTTTTATATCGCCGCCGCCTCCGAAGATTTTGCTGCGCATTTGAACGCCGTCACCCCGTTGGCCGCCGCCTTGCCGGGAATGAAAGGGCATCAAGGCGATGGCGCTTACTTGGCGATTTCCGAATCCGGCTATGCCGTGGTGGTACGCAAGGGGGATGAGCTGTATTCTTATGTTGGCGACCGGCAATCGGTGGATGCTTTTATTGCCAGCCACGACGTGCCAACTTTTTCCGCCAATGACGCTGCCGCCCTGCCTTGGGAAGGATTCCGCATCGGCGGCATTAAGCGTGCCGAACGCGTGGCACGGACGACCCTGTTGCTCGGCGCTGGGCTGGCTTTAATATCGTTTTTGATGTGGTTTGGTGTTTCTGTTTGGTCTAATAATATCGATGAAGATCTTGAGCGTATTCGTAACGAGAATAGTGCCGCGTTAGATCAAGCAGTAGCCAAGCTACGTGTCATTTCAGGTCAGCCAGTGCTGCAAGATATATATGAAATGCAGCGCATCATCGCCCTTACCACCAATGCCGGTGGCTTGCCGAATTATTTTAAGATCGAAAAAGGCGAAAAAAGCTGGAAAGTCGAATTGCCAACCTTTGTTTTAAACGATTATATCGAACAATTCGGCAAGAATTTGACGTTAAAACGCGATACCGAGAAAAATATTTTGATCGTCGAATTGCCAGCAAAAACCAAATAAGGGTCAGTGTACGATGAGTTTTATGGAATCCCTATCCAAGGCAGGCGCCTCGACCGCGGCGGTGGTCGTTTGGACGCTGACGGCATTTTTGATGCTGGGCGCGGTGTGGGAAGCGCGGAAATTTGTAACGGTACGCGAAAGCCTGGCGGTGATAATGGCCACAACACCGCCGGAAATCGTTGTTACCGATAAGCCCGCCGAAGAAGCCGAGTATATGCGCGTTGTCGATATGGTTAAGCAAATGCATCCGACTCTTCGAATCGGTTATGACACCAATTCCAAGGGGATTTTTACGGAATCGAGTGATTTGACAGCTTATTATGAATGGCTGATTTCAATCTACGATATTATGACCGCTGTGCCGAATGCAAAATGGGCTACGGTCTCCATGTGTGTAGGTGACGGGTGCACTTCTGGCGCAAAATACCGTATTGTTATGACGGCGCAAAGGCGCGATATCAATCTAAAGAAATAGTTCTTTGGTTTTTTATTTCTGGATTGCTTTAACGCAAAAATTCCACATTAATCTGTCTCGACTGAGTGATTTACCCCTAAGTGAGGGGCACAGCCAACCGGATCGGTTCGACACAAGAATTCAGCAAAAATGTAAATAGTAAACGACAATAATTAGTAATTCTTGCTCAGGGTATGAGTTTAGAGGAAAGCTTATTTAGTTGGCAATTGCTGTAACAAGAGTGTTTTATCAAGCGTTGCCCGCCAAAAGTGCTACTCTAATTTCGTGCGGTAGTACTCAAAAAATTTACTGTGTTAAC